>JAJZYC010000197.1 GCA_021806125.1 bacterium | reverse complement strand
AAGGCAGGTATATCTGCCGGGATTCGACCCGGAATATTCCAATTTTCATCCGGGCATAGTTTTAACTTATTATATTATAAAAGAGGCTATAGGCAAAAAATACGAAGAATTCGATTTTCTCAAGGGCGGAGAAGAGTATAAGCAAAGATTCGGCGCTGTTAAAAGAGAAAATTACAGGCTTTATTTATATAAGAATAAAATAATTTATTATATTTATAAGATCAGCTTGTTTATAGAAAGAGAAGTTAAAGAAAAATTAAAAGATTCGGCATTTAAAATTAAATTAAAAATTAAAAGATAAATAAATTAAATAAAAAATTTGATTATTTTAAAAAATAATCGTATAATAAAACATACATTATCGACATTGTTAAAGTTAAACCCCGGTATTCCTGTAAATATTCCTCGAAAACTAGATGCAGTGTTAATTTGTATAATAATTTAAACTCACAATGGAGGAATGTCTAAAAATGTTCAAGAACAAAAAAAATTATGCTGCGGAATCGCCTAAACTATCCGATAACGTAAATAAGGAAATCAATAAGGAAATCGGTTTTAAAGATTTAAAATTGTCAAAACCTGTAATGCAGGCTATCGCCGATGCAGGATACGAAAATCCGACCCCCGTTCAGGCCAAAGCTATTCCTGCGGTATTGTCGGGGTCAGACCTGCTGGCCGGCGCACAGACCGGAACCGGTAAAACGGCGGCTTTTACGCTTCCGATACTCCACCTGCTCGCAGAAAAACCCGCTGCGGTTTCCCGCTCCGGCAGACCGCGCTGTTTAGTTCTGGCGCCGACGCGCGAACTTGCCGCACAGGTAGAAGAATCGGTAAAAACATACGGAAAATATCTTCCGTTAAAATCTACGGCGGTGTTCGGAGGAATGAGCATAGTGCCTCAGATAAAAGCCTTGCGCCGTAATGTTGATATATTAGTGGCGACTCCCGGCCGCCTGCTTGACCACGTAGGACAAAAAACAGTTGATTTATCAGGCGTCGAAATCTTCGTGCTGGACGAAGCCGACAGGATGCTGGATATGGGATTTATAGTCGATATTAAAAAAATTATCGCGCTTCTGCCTAAACAACGGCAGAACTTATTATTTTCGGCAACTTTTTCCGAAAAAATCAAGACCCTTTCAGCCTCCGTACTTCATAATCCGGTTTTTGTAGAAGGCGCAAAACGCAATGCCGCTTCGGAATTAGTGGACCAGAGCGTCCATTTAGTTTCCCAGCGCTTGAAGAGCCATCTCTTGTCGCATCTTATCAAGCATCATAAATGGAAACAGGTATTGATTTTTACCCGCACGAAAAACGGCGCTAACCGCCTTGCCGATAAACTGGCCGCGGACGGAATTTCGGCATCCGCTATACACGGAAATAAAAGCCAGCCTGCGCGTATTAAGGCTCTGGCACAGTTTAAAGACGGTTCGGTAACGGCGCTTGTCGCCACCGACGTGGCTTCGCGAGGAATAGATATCGACCGCCTGCCGCATGTCGTAAATTTTGAACTGCCTAACGCGGCTGAAGATTACGTTCACCGCATAGGGCGAACCGGGCGCGCCGGCAGCAGCGGAAAAGCTATTTCTTTAGTAGACAAGGAAGAACTTCGCTACCTGAAAGAAATTGAGAGGTTTATAAAACGCGAGATACCAAAGGTTTTATTCGACAGCTTTGTTCCGCCCGCAAATATGCCTGCCGCCGAACCCCGTAATCCATTGCCTCAAAGGCAGGGAAGCAGGAAAATATATGGGGAAAGGACATCGGCCGCAGCCGGCAGCCGGAATTATCCGCCGCGGCACGGCTACGCAAAAAAACAAAACAATTCTAAAGGCAATATTGCAAAAAGCAAAGTAAGGTAATATTTCCGGATTTCGGCTTGACAGAACCGGATTTTTATGTTGTATTATTTATTATGAGCAAAGTCAATATTCTTGTAATAGACGACGAATCCGATCTCGTAGAACTTTTAAAATATAATCTTGCAAAAGAAGGTTATAACGTCGAATTTGCATTTAACGGATTCGACGGCATTAAAATTGCCGAGGTCGTTAAGCCCGATATTATAATCCTGGACCTTATGCTCCCAGATATCAGCGGTTACGAAGTTTGCAAAAGAATAAAACAGGATTCCAGCTTGTCGGGCGTTCCCGTTATATTTTTATCGGCAAAACAGGAAGAAGTAGATAAAATATTAGGTTTCGAAGCCGGCGCCGAAGATTATATTATCAAGCCTTTCTCCGTAAATGAACTCCTTGCCCGCGTCCGCGCTATTTTAAAAAGAATGCCCGCCGCTAAAGTTAATAATAAGCAAAGCAGTGAGGCATCGGGCGGGTATATGTTTAAAAATATCGCCGTAAACATTAGCAAACACAGCGTAACGGTAAAAAATAACGAGATAAAACTCAGCCCTATAGAATTTAAAATTCTTATCTTTTTAATGACTTATGCCGGAGATGTTTTTTCGCGGGAAAAACTGCTGGATAATGTTTGGGGAAACAATTCATTCGTCGAACCGAGGACGGTAGATGTCCACATCAGGAGATTGAGGTCGAATATCGAGATAGACGAATCGGTTAAATTTATAGAAACCATAAGAGGCGTAGGCTATAAATTTATAGATGAAAAAATATGAAAAGAAATTTAAAATTTATTTATTAATCCTCTTACTCTTCTCGGCCGTAATTTCCGCAAGCGCCGTTTTATTCATTACGTCGCCTTATTTTGCTTTGAAGGCTAAAAACTATTTATCCGCATATATTTCCTCCGTTCTAAAAAAAAATACGACTATAGAAAAAATAAAATTTTCCGTTTTTTCTCCTCAAATAAGCCTTTACGGTTTAAATATTAAAAATTTCGCAAAAGTTAAACGCATTAATATAACGTTCGGTCCGTTTAATATTTTTCAACGAAAAATAATTATTTATAAAATTAATATAATAGACCCTAAAGTTAATATATTAATAAAAAACGGCCGGTTCGATAATTTTAAAAATATC
>JAJZYC010000196.1 GCA_021806125.1 bacterium | reverse complement strand
ACAAGCATGCCTCTTAAAGTAAGCGAAATATTGCCTTTAAAATTTTGCATAAGTCCTTCTTTAATAAATCTATCTATAATTTCGCTTCCGGCTAATTCTCTAAGTTTTTTTTCGTTAATTCCATGGGACGTTCTTAGCGGCAGAAATATTTCCTCGTTTATTTTATCGTTTTCCGTAAGGATTTCTGCGAAATCTCCGTCGTTTTTATTTTGTCCGCTATTCCGCTTTTTAATCCGGCAGTTTTTTTCTTCGCAATTATCTTTTGAAATATTCCGAATATATTTTTCTAAATCCGGAACATTCGTTTTTCGGATTTCTTTACCGCCTTCAAGTTTTAAAAAAGATGAAGCTGAAGGGCCTAATCCCAAATATTCGCCCCTGTTCCAGTAGTTTATGTTATGTCTGCTTTGATACCCTTTTTTAGCAAAGTTGGATATTTCATAATGTTCGTAAGATTGTACGCGTAATACTTCGCATAATATTATATAATAATCCGCAATTTTTTCTTCGCTTATAAATTCGGGCGATTTATAAATCGGAAAACAGTTTTTATCGTTATTAATTTTATAAAATAAGCTTCCTTCTTCAATAGACAGCATATAGGCTGATATATGTTCCGGCGCAATGTCGAGAATATGATTAATATCGTCTAAAAATATATTTTTAGTCTGCCCGGGAAGCCCTATTATTAAATCGAGCGAAATATTGCTGAATCCTGCTTTCTTGGCGTTGTTAACGGCGAGGTATATATCGTTTTTATTATGGATTCTTCCGGCGGTTTTCAATACGCCGCCGTCGAAACTCTGCGCTCCGATAGAAAGCCTGTTGAATCCGAGCGCCTTTAAACCGTATAATTTTTCTAAATCGCAGCTTTCCGGATTTACTTCCGTTGTTATTTCCGCATCGCCTGCAATTTGGAAATTTTCTCCGATAAATCCAATTAAACCGTTGAAAAAATCAATAGGCATAGCGGAAGGAGTGCCTCCGCCGAAATATATGCTTTTTATGCGGGCATTTTCCGAATGATATTTTTTTATGTTTATCTCTATTTCTTTTATCAAAAGTTCCCAATAAAATTTTATTAAGTTTGAGTTATATATGTTTTTTAATTTAGTTAAAGGTATTGAATAAAAATTGCAGTAATTGCATTTGCTCTTGCAGAACGGTACATGAATATATAGGCCCAATTCTTTCATTGGTTTGCGCTCGTATAGTGGTTATTTATCGTTAAACTTACCAAAATATCCTTAAAATTTCTTATTATATATGATATAATATTTAAAAAGTAATTTGTAAATATTAAATTGAATTTATATAGACCCAAAATATTGGCCTTTATAAAACCATTAACATTTAAACTGGAGGTTTAAATTTATGGATAATAATGTTAACGATGATATTTTATCTCAAAAAGCGGTAAAAATAAAGGACGGAGTATATTATACGGGGGCATTCGACCCGGACCTAAGGGTATTCGACATAGTCGTTCCTACCGCTAACGGAACAAGCTATAATTCTTATTTTATTCAAGGAAGCGAAAAATCCGCCCTAATAGATACCGTCAAACTGAATACTAAAGACCAGCTTATAAATAAATTAAACTCGGTTACCGATATTTCTAAAATAGATTATATAATTATTAATCATACCGAACCCGACCATTCCGGCGCGCTTCATATAATTAAAGAAATTGCTAAAGACGCTACGCTTGTTTATTCAAAAAACGCCCACCATTTCGTTAAGCATATTATAAAAAAGGATTATAATAATATTACCGTAGGCGACGGCGATTCTTTAGATTTAGGCGACAAAACACTGCAGTTTATCAGCGCTCCATTCCTTCACTGGCCGGATACTATGTTTACCTATCTAAAAGAAGATAAAATACTTTTTCCTTGCGATTTTTTTGGAGCGCATTATTGCGACCAAAATATTTTTAATGACTTAATAACAAACAAAGAAAAGGCTTTTGAAGATTTTAAGTTTTATTTTACCCATATAATGAGACCGTTCAAAAATTATTCTTTGAGCGCAATAGAGAAAATTAAAAATTTAGATATCGATGTTATTGCGCCGTCGCACGGTCCGGTATTGAGGGAAAATTTAAAAAAATATATAGACTGGTACATCGAAGCAAGTAAATCGACTAATTCGGATTCCGCCCTGAAGAAAATAGTAATAGTTTATGCTTCGGCTTACGGAAATACCGAAGAAATGGCAAAGCACATCGCTAAAGGTGCTGCTATAGACGGACTTACCGAAGTTGCTTTGATAAATTTAGTTGACCGCAACGCGGATTATGTAGTCGATGAAATTGAAAGAGCGGACGCAGTAATAGTAGGCTCGCCTACGCTTAACGCTAAACCCCCAAAACCTATATTCGATATGATATCTTCCTTAGTTATGCTTAACGTTAAAAATAAAAAAGCTGCGGTATTCGGTTGTTACGGATGGAGCGGCGAAGCGGTTCAGATGATACAGGATATTTTGAAAAGCTTGAGATTTGTTATAGCGCAGGAAGGCTTAAAAATTCAAATGACTCCGTTCGAGGAAGACTTGGCTAAATGCGAAAAATTCGGAATGGATTTTGCATACAAAATAACGCAGGATTCATAGTATTTTCATGGCGTTATGTATTATCGATATGCCGGTATTTTTTCTATTTTTTTATTTTTAAAATAATAAATAATATAAAAATGAAAAATTATTGATATATTAATTAAAAAATAATGAATAAAATAATGTAAAATAGGTTATTTATAATGGGTTATCATAAAGAGACCGAAAAATCGTTACCGTTATCCGGCGGCAAAAGCATCGAATCCGCAGAAGCAATAGAAGACAGGAGCAAGTCTCCAATTTGGGAAGATAACGATTTTAACTTTTATACAAAAATAAATGGAGAGGATGTTTTTATAGGGAGAGGAATGAATGTTCCGTTTCCTTTCGAGGATGGCGACTGCTGGTCTCTTTCGGACGGTAAAACTTTTGTTTATAAAA
>JAJZYC010000013.1 GCA_021806125.1 bacterium | reverse complement strand
TTATTTGTTTCAATATGAATATCGCCGTATTTAGATTCATAATCCGCAACAAATCTTTCCAGATTTCCGATAGCGACTGAAGGCGTATCTTTTCTTTTGCCAATGGTGCAAACTTTTTCACACTGGTCTTCCTGAGGACAGACCCTGCCGCAGATAGCCGGTAAAGAATTAGTTTCTTTAATTTTTTTCGCCGCTCCCAAAAAATCTCCTTCTTCGATAAGTTTTACAAAAGCGGGTATATCGATATTGACCGGACAACCCTCTATACAGTAAGGCCTTTTGCACTGGATGCATCTTTTAGCCTCCTCCATGGCTTCTTCCGGGTAATATCCATAAGGCACCTCCTTAAAATTATTCCTTCTTTCTTGGGGAGGCTGACACTGCATCTCATGCTTTTTGATTTTTAGCCTTTCTTTCGTTTCTGAAGAATTCTGTCTGCTTGTATTTGCGTTTTTATCCATATCTTTATCTCTCTGGTTTTTTTATCGTATTATATAAAAAATTAATTAAGGAGGATTATAATTTATGGTGCTGTTTCATATGACACTCGTAAGAAGCTTTTTCTTCTTCTTTATAAAATTTGAGCCTGTTCATAAGATTATCAAAATCAACGAGATGCCCGTCAAAATCGGGACCGTCAACACAGGCGAATTTAGTTTTTTTATCTACAAGAACTCTGCATGCGCCGCACATTCCGGTTCCGTCTATCATTATAGGATTTAAACTTACCGTCGTTTTAATAGATTTTTCTCTTGTAAGGTCGCTGACCGCTTTCATCATAATCACCGGTCCTATCGCAATAACCCTGTCTATATGTATTTTATTATCGTAAATAAGTTTTCTCAAAACATCTGTAACTATTCCTTTCGTGCCGTAACTTCCGTCGTTTGTGGCGACAAGAACTTCACTGCTCGCCGACCTCATCTCGTCTTCCATTAAAAGCAGTTCTTTGCTTCTCGCTCCGATTATAGAAATAACATTATTTCCAGCTGATTTCATGGCTTTGGCTATAGGATATATTGCGGCTATACCGAAGCCTCCCCCTACGCATACGACGGTTCCGAATTTTTCTATTTCCGTAGGAATGCCGAGCGGACCCACTACGTCGGCCAGGCTGTCGCCCACGTTTAGTTCGCTGAGCAAATGCGTTGTTTTTCCGAGTGTTTGAACTAATATTGTAACCGTCTTATCGTTTTTATCGGAATTTGCTATGGTAATAGGGACTCTTTCCCCGTTTTTATTAACCCTTAAAATTATAAACTGACCTGGCATGGCTTTTAACGCAACATCCGGAGCCGATATATTATATAAATTTATACCTTCGCCAAGATTTTTTTTACCGACGATTTCATACATGTTATTTAGTACCTCTCAGAATATAAAAATAAATTTAGACATATTGATGATGGAGGCGGCACTCGGAATTGAACCGAGGTATAGAGGTTTTGCAGACCTCTGCCTTACCGCTTGGCTATGCCGCCTTAAAAATATTACGGATTAATTATTTATTATAATACTTTTTTATTTTTTTTAAAATAAAAAAATACGTACGGGTTTTTATTATTTATACAGCAGGAGGCTCTTAGCTCTTATTTTCCGGTTGACTTTTGGCAAGCGCGCTTTAAGTTTTTTGAAATTTATTCCTTCGGGCTTAGCATAAATAGAAAATGTACCGACTCTGTTAAATACGGTTTTTACTAAAGCTATGCCTTTATTGAAAGATTTAAAGCTGAACAGGCTGCTTCTTTCTATACCGTTTTGTGAAATTAAAACCAATTTAACCTTTCCTTTCATTTTATTTATGTCGTTTATCACGTTTCCGTATTTATCTACGGAAACAATTTTAATTATAAAAGGTTTTCCCGCCGGAACTTTAGCGATGTTCGTAGATATAAGAAATTTGTTAAAATAGGAAGGATAGATATCGATATTTTTACTAATAAAAACATGGGTTCTTCCGTCATAATCCACTTCGAAATTAAGCCGGCTCGAACCGGCCCTGTCGGAGATAAAACTAAATTTGCCCGAACCGTTTTTAATATAATTTGCCGGTATAATTCTCGGACGAACTTTAAAATTATCTCCGGTAAGATAAATTTTTATGTCCCCGTTAGGCTTAGGCATAAAACGTATAGGATTGCCGTACTGGTCAACCGCATAAACTTTAACGCCGAAAGGTTCGCCTGCCGTTGCTTTCAAGGGAGCCGATATTTCTAAATTATGAAAGGGGCCCGCCGCGACGTATATAGAAGAACTGATATTTTGAACGCCTTCGAATGAAGCGGAAACAGAAATATTTCCAGCCTTTTTATAAGATAAATCAAAATTAACCGCTCCGTTTTTAAATTCCGATGCCGGGATATGCAACTGTTCCTTAGCGTTATTATTTCCAACGCTTATACCTATATTTAGTCCTTCGTATTTATTTGCAAAATCGGTGATAACATTTCCGTAATCGTCTAAAGCTACTAATTTAACCGTAAATTTGCTGCCAGCCGACACGGTGCCGGGAACGTTTATTCTGAAATTATTAAGTTTTCCGGGGAGAATAGTTATAGTGGTAAATGCGTTCGCACCCGCGGCTGCCGATAAAATAAAAATAAAAAATAAAAACAGGGCGATACGGTAAATTGCTGCTTTTCTTGCATTTAAATTCATAATTTGGTTCCCTCTATATGATAATTATGTATGTATAATTTTCATTACATTTTTATCGTCTATTTTTTGAAATATTTAAATAATATTTAATACGCCGATTCGAAGGATTTAATTTTAACGCTTCTTTAAAGTTATATTCCGCCTCGGAAAATTTTTTACTGCGCAGATAAGCCAATCCCAGAATAAAATTAATCTGCCACATTCTCCTCTTGCTTAGCGCTTTTTTCGCATAAAATATAGATTCGTTATAATTTTTAGCCTCGTAACTGTCGAGAGCGGCGTTCGATAAAGCCATATAGTTGTCCGGATTCAGCATTGCCGCCTTTTTAAACATTTCCAACGCTTTGGCAAGGTTATTTTTCTCGAAATAAAAAACTCCTTCTTTATTGTAAAAATCCGATTTTTTTATGATAGATTCATTAGACAGTTTTTTATAAACGTTTTCTGCTATTTTTATTTTTTCTGCCGGTTTCATTCCTGTTTTTTCGACAGCTTCTTTTTTTTCGGGAGAATTAACGAAGGGATCTATCTTCCCAAAATTACCGGGCGGTAAAAGACCGGTCTTTAATTTTGCGACGCCGGATAATATCTCGTGCTTGTTTATTACATATGCCGCTAAAAGTGAAGAAAAAGAAACATCTTTTGCTTCATTAAAATTTTTGCTTATATAAAATTTTTTTAATTCAATTTTATAATTATATTCAAGCGTCTTAATAAGAGAATAAATATCCGAGGGCTTCCCCAAGCCGGATACTTTAAATAAATAAACAGCCGTATTTTTATTTTTATTTATATGAATTAATTTGGCATGATCCAATTTTATACCATATTTTTTAGAAGCGTTTACTATTTCGGAAATAAAATAGCCGTCGTTTTCGTTATAAGAATAACCGTATCTTAAAACCGGCAGCTCGATATTTTTGATGCTCTTAATGTTTTCGGCTATATGCTCCTGAATGCTTTTAAGGTTAGCAAGCCTAATATTTATTTCCGAGCCTATTTTTTTTTCTTTTGCCGTAAGGGCTCCGTAAATCAAAAAAACCCCGAGCGCGGAAGCTATAAAAACTAAAATAGCGATATAATAGACATTCTTTTTGTTCACAAAAATAATATTAGCCGGAATTTAATAAGTTAATTTAAACCGCTTTAATATATTTAATACATTATTAATGAACTTTAGTCAATCAATTTTATAATAAGAAGCCATGGAAGAATCCGTTTCGTAAACATTAACTCTTTTAACGGCTATATTAAATATTTTATTTATTTTCATTTTTTTTTCAAATTCTTCGTATATATATCGGGCAATATTTTCGGCGGAAGGATTTACTTCTTTAAAGAACCCTGATTCATTAATAAATTTATGGTCAAGGGTTTCCAAGACTTCGTTGAGATATTTTTTAAGCAGTTTAAAATCTATAGCAAGGCCGATTTCATTCAATACGTCTGACGATACTACGAGTTCTACGCGCCAGTTATGGCCGTGAATGTTTTCGCATTTTCCGTTATAGCCTCTAAGTGCGTGAGCCGATGAAAAACCGGATAAAACTTTTAAATCATACATTTTTGTTTGGTTAATTAAAATTATCGTTTATTTCGATTTTGGAACGCTTCTTAAGGTTAGACAGCAATTTTTTTAATTTCAGCGATAATTCTTTATTATAGTTCCTTTTTACGCTCTGCGTAATTTTTCCGCTGTTTTCTATGGTAAACAAAAAGAAGCGGAGCTGTTCGTCGATAAAAATTTTTTCGCTCAGAATATTTTTTGCAAAAACTTTAAAATCTGTTTTATTTAATCCGAATTTAGCCAGAAATGAATTAAAGGTGATTTTTTTATGGAGCATTTTAAATTTTTTTTTAAACCCCGCTGTTAATTCGTGAATACTGCTTTCGGATGCATTCAATCCTCCGGTTTTTTCCTCCTGCTTTAAAATCAGCATCCTGTTTATATAAAAATTTAAAATATGCTTTAATTTAGCACTCGATACCGTTTTATTGAGGTTTCGGTATTTTAAATTATTTATGGCATTAAAATTATATAAAAAATACAATTCGTTTAACGTTATCGGCGTATTATCTACCGAAGCGACAATTTCATCCGCTAAAAAACTGTAAGAACTAGCGCCGGACAGCGATAGAATCATAAGGCATAGAAATGAAACTCCTAAAATATTATATTTTTTATTTATTATTTTTATTTCCATTAATTTTAATAGAAATTATTTGCAATATATTATAAAATTTTGGTTATGAATTATCCTTTTTCTGCTATGTTGTATATTCTAATCTTATCATTATTTTTATTCTTTTTGTATATCTTTTTATATAAAAATATACAAACATTATTTGTTAAAAATAAATTCAGGGAATACCGCGATAAAATAGAAAATTATCTATATATATTAAATAATATAATGGACGGATTGGCAATTATCGATGCTGATAAAAATATTTTATTCGTAAACGAAGCTTTCAATAAAAACATCAGGTCGATAAAAAATCAATCGAATATCCTTGAATTCGACGCTTTGACAAGAAATTTGGAACTTAATTCTTTAATAGACGATGCCGTTTCCGATATTAATTTTAAATTTATAGAAAAAAAACTTTCGTATTACGACAGGGCGGAAGAAAGAATAATTAACTGCATTATATTAAAAATAGAATCTTCCGGCGAATACGCAGTTATCGTCAGAGATATAACATATCTTCAGAAAATTGAAAATGCGCGCACTGCGTTTATCCAAAATATATCACATGAATTAAAAACTCCTATAACAGCGATAACTGGTTTTGCCGAAACGTTAAAGAACGGAGCTATCGATAATCCCGACGTCAGGATCAAGTTTATAGATATAATATATAATCATGCAAAACGCCTTAATTATTTAATCGACGATTTGATTACGCTGACTAATATAGAAACTGAAAAAACCCGCGTAAAATACGAAAAAATTTATATTAAATCCGGCATAGAAGATTCATTCGTTTTATTTGAAAAAGAAATAAAAGAAAAAAAACTGACCATAATTAATAATATATCTGATATTTCCTTCATGTCCGACCCCGTAAAAATTAATCAAATTATAACAAACTTAATTCATAACGCCGTTAAATATACCGATAATGGCGGAACTATTAAACTTGAAGGACGCGTTATAGACTATAAAGCCGCCGCCGATTTTATTTTAAATATAGGAGATACGTCCGTTTTATGGGATAATCTTCCGCTCAAAGAAAACTCGGACGAATTCTTTTTCTTTTCTATAGAAGATGACGGCAAAGGCGTAAATTACGCTAATCTCCTCAGGCTCGGCGAGAGATTTTTCAGGGTGGACAGTTCGCATGACGATATACATAAAGGAACCGGATTGGGTCTTGCTATCGTAAAACACACTCTGAGGATTCTTAGAGGCAGTGCGGTAATTAAAAGCAGTCTGGGGAACGGTTTTATATTTTCTTTTATAATACCGGGGGCTGAAAATAATTTTAAACAAAATTAAGTTTTGGAATAGAAGATATCAACCTGCTTTTATATAACAATTCAGAGTATAGTTTTAATCCTCCGATTTCGTTTTTTCCGAGATCGAAACTCAAACATTCCGTCCAGTATTCGATGAGTTCTTCGTATGATATAAACTTGTATTCGTTTAATTTCGATATAGACTCGGCGGCTTCTCTTAGCCCCGAAACAGCCGTTATTTTTGATTCGATAAGGAGCGCCTTTAGGATATCGAACTCATTTTTGTTTTTATCGTAAGCCTCTTTGTTTATTATAAAAAGGGCAAAAACAAAAGGATATCCCGTGTATCTGTACCATAAATCAGCTAAATCATAAGCAAAATAACCTTCGGGAATATGTTTTGTCAGCTTTAAAGCATTATTCCCTATATGCAAAAAAATCCCTCCTTTTATTGCTTCGCCGCCTGCAACCGGTCCTAGTTTCAGTTCTAATTTATCATCCGGCTTTAAAGTAGTAAATTTTATTTCGTTTAAATCCATTTTATATATTTCGGCGAGTAAAACTTTCAGAAGATTTATAGATGTAAGCGTTTCGGGAGTAACGTAAATTGTTTCGTTTTCGTTAAAATCTTCTATAGGTTTCGGGGAAAAAAGATAAATGCTTTTTACTTTTTTTTTGGAACTTATGGAGAGGTCGGGAAATATGTAGGAGCGTTGATAATTTAAAATATAATAAAAAGATGATGAAGGGCTGATATCTATACTTCCGGCTTTCAGCTTCCCGTTTAAAAAAGCAGGGCTCCCGGAAATAAAATTCATAAAATTTTTTTTATTATCGTTTTTAAGCGCCTTTTTTAAATAATAATATATTGGATATACATTAAGATAATTTATTTCTCCGATACGGATCATCTACCCTCTCCGGTTTTATTAACAGGGATTAATTCCGATATTGCGGCAAAAAGATAGTCGGGATTATATGTTTTTAATTCTTCTGAGGTATGGTTGCCGGAAGCTACACTGCAAATATGGATACCGGCATTTTTTGCCGCCATAATGTCTATCGGAGAATCGCCTATTAATATCGTAGAAGTTTTAGGGACGGCTGTTTCCTCGACAATTTTATTTATCATTTCAGGAGAAGGTTTTCCCGCAAGTCCGTCAAACACTCCGTAAACATAATCAAAAAAACCGTCTATTTCCAAATGTTCGAGTAATTTTCTGGATATCGAACCTGTCTTATTAGTAGCAACGCTTAAAGATTTTTTTTCTTCTTTAAGGTATAAAAGAAGTTCTCTTACCCCTTTAATTAAAGATGTTTTTTCAAAACATACCTCTTTATATCTGTTTCTAAAAATATTTATCGCTTCCTCTTCATTCTCTTTTCCGAAAAGCTGACCGAGAAGACCTTCTAGCGGAACGCCCACATAAGAGTTAGACTCCTCAAAAGTTATCTTTCTGCTTTGAAATCTTGAAAACACGGCATCGAAAGCATCGTTAATGGCCTCGAAAGAATCTATCAGCGTTCCGTCTAAATCAAAAATTATGGAATTATATCGTTTTAAAATTTTAAAAAACCTCTCATAAATTCGGCGGTTTCTTCTGGAATAGCGGTATTTATAGACATACCGGTCCCGATCTCGAAACCTGCTTTCATAGTCAATCTTGGGATAATCCTCAAACTCCAGTGATAATAATCTTCTTTTTCATCGGCTATCGGCGGGTTGTTAAATACGAAATTATAATCCGGGTCGTTCAATGCATCATACATACCCTTAAGGATTTTTTTTACTATAACTGCTAAATCTTTGGTTTTATCGGCGGACATATTCGAAAAACACGGTTCGTGCGATAAAGGCATTATCCATGTTTCGAATGGGCTCGTAGAAGCAAAAGGGTGAAAAACTATGAAATCGGCCGTCTGCAGTATGATTCTCCTTCCATCCACTATTTCAGCCTGTATCATATCGCAGAATATGCATCTGCCGACCTCGTCGTAATAAAATCTTGCCTGAGATATGTTATTTCTCAAAGTAAGAGGGATTACAGGAGTGGCAATGATTTGCGAATGGGAATGCACTATCGACGTCCCGGCATTAGCGCCGCTGTTCTTAAATATTATAATATATTTAAACTTAGAATTTACGCGTAAATTTAAGTATCTTTCTCTGTACATTAAAAAAAGCTCCTGTATCTGCTTATCGGAAAAAAACGGCAGTTGTTCATTGTGTTTAGGAGTATCTATTACGACTTCGTGTGCTCCTATTCCTGGTTTAGTTCTGAAAACTTCCGTAGCTCTCGGAAAAAAATATCCCGAAAAATCCGGATTAACCGATCTTATTCCCTCGTATACCTTGGCATTTTCTTCGAAATTAAGGGAGAGAGCGGCAAACTTATTAGGAATAACCCTGACCCACCATCCCTTAGAGTTTGGATTTGTTCCGAGTGTTCTATACGATGCCGTCTCATGAGGCGAAAGATATTCGTTTCCGGGACAAAACGGACAATCCTTGAAATACTCCTGAAGATTTGCCTCATTATCTTTTTTAGACGAAAAATCGCTGCCGAACTCATGAGGCCTTCTTCTTCTTTCGGTAGCAATTATAACCCATTCCCTTGTTGTTGGGTCCTGTCTTAATTCAGACATATATATTATGAATTTATAGTGGTTTTTATTTGAAATGAAAAAATCAATCTACATAATTATTATACAAAAATTCGTAAATTTTACAAGAATTATTAACCGCTCCGAAATCGAAAGGAATGCCTTTATTCCAAACCGCGAAAGGCTCGTTTTGCTCTCCGCCTATACCGCCGTGGGCGCCCATCTGGTTTTCGAAATTAATTATGTTTCTGCCGTCGTATTCCCCGAATAATATTAAATCTCCGGCATTTTTGAATTTAGAAAATTTTTCTAAAGATAAAAAAGCGGCGTCTCTTTCATTAACATTTTTGTAGCCCTCTACAATATGTTTTATAGTAGGGGGTATATTTTTACCGTTCCGGTTATTCAAGTAATATGAATATTCATAAAATTTTTTATCTGCATTATTATAAATAACGGTTTCTCCATCGTTATTAACTCCCGCAATAAATCCTATGCCCTTTATGCATGATAGCATTGCAGTCAATCCGCCGAATTTTTTTTCTACCGCTTCTACCGAAATTCTTTGGGTATTACCCGAAAAGTATATATTCGCCATAGGTCCCGAATCCATAATGTAAATTATTTTGTCGGTTGTTCTCCAGTCTATTTTATCATCGTATTCATTTTCTTTTTGCAATCCAATCCTGCCGGTAAATTTATTAAAAATTTTACTGCAGGTTCCTTTCTTAAAAAAATCGCCGATATACAAAAACAATCTTTTAAAAACGGCGTTATAACCCGTATCGAATTCATAGATTTCAAAATCGCCGCCGGTATAATCCTGAACCACGTTTTTCAGCATTTTACCGCCGTTTAATCCGGAGAAGGGTATAGACGGCGTGTGCCCGTGGTCGGATATAATAAAAAAATCGTATTTCCTTTCGGCTTTTAGTATAGCTTTATAAATATGGAAGAGCTTTCTGTCTATAGCTTTTAAAGTTCTTAAAGCACTATACGAATAAGGTCCTCTGTGGTGCGAAAGCTCGTCGTAGCCTATATAATCCAGATATATTGAAGGGACCCCTCTCGATATGTCCATTATGGCTCCGAATGTTTCTATTTCTTTAAATATGACATTAGACATTGCTCTGGCGAAAGGGAAAAAACCTTCCGGACGCACGCGCCTGTTCTTAAGTATATCCGTTATTCTTTCGCCTATTTCAAATACAGCCTCAAAAAAAACATAAAAAAAAGTTTTCAGAAAAGTAAAAATATGAAAAACAAAAACTATAAAAATATCAAAATTCCTTACCTTTTTTTTGAACAAATATCTTATGGAAAAAGTCGAAAGCGTAAATGTAGAACGGGACGCTCCTCCCGAAAATAAATTAACATAACTCGAACCGCCTATTAAAAGACCGCGGCTGTTCTTTGCAAGAAGTTCCTCAATACGCCCTGCGCTTTCAGGCTTTTTGAATATAATTTCTTCGCCTGTTTCCCTTTCTATCCATCTGAACCCCGGAATATTATCGTTATCTCCGTATAGAAGTCCTGCTTGAAAAAAGGGGGTGTCGCTTGGAACTCCGGTAAAATATCTGTTGAAAATATATTTATCGGACTTTATAATTTTCTTCAAGTGCGGCATTAAATTTAGGGACAATGCCTTCTTTAAAGCCTCGTAGGAAAGACCGTCTATCTGAAATATCACAAAACCTTTTTTCTCTAAAGGCTTCTTTACTTTTATTTTCCTTATAGATTTTTTAAATATATTTAAAAAACTTCTTTTCATAATATTAATTATCTTCTCTTTCGAAAAAATAGTTGGAAAGAAAAATCATTATAACCAAAAATAATAAAATAAAAATAAAATCCCATACTGCGGGAGTTTCAGGTATGAATAAATTTATCTTTTTATTATAAAAAAAGATATACTTAAGCAAGTCTACCGAATAAGTAACCGGATTAATATATGCAAGTATTTTTAAAAAATTTGGGAATCTTTTTATAGGATAAAGGGCTCCGCTCACAAAAAACATCGGCTGTACTATCAGATTCATAATTGAATTGAATCCCTCGAAAGAAGTCATTTTTGAAGCTATAACTATGCCGAATGCAGTGATTGCGGACGAAATTAAAAAAAGCGATACTACTGCCAACACGAATACGGTCAAGCTCAGTTTAATGCCTATAAAAGGTGCGAAGGCCAGCATTATAACAGCTTGAGCGGTGCTGACTATGCCGCCTGACGTAATTTTAGCAAGCACGAACGTCTTTCTTGAAACCGGGGAAACTAGTATTTCTTTCAGGACGCCGAATTCCCTGTCCCAAATTATAGATATAGAGGAAAAAATAGACCTGAAAAGAACCGTCATTACAAGTATACCCGGAAAAATGAACTGCATATAAGAACCGCTTTTAATTTTAACCATGGTAGAAATGCCGTAACCGACGAATAAAAGCCATATTACCGGTCTTGAAAGGTCGGTAATAAGCCTAGATTTCTGTCTTATAAATTTCAATATTTCCCTGTTGTTTATCGCTATAAAAGCTCGGAATTCCGTTTTCATAATATTATTTTTTACAAGTGATTAAAAATTCGGTCTTGGAAATCAGTAAATCGTCGCTTAAATTTAAAAATTTAAAATAATCGTTTAACCCTTTATGAAATTCTATGGAGGCGATTAATTTTCTGCTTAAGATATCGTTTTTTACAAGCTCCAATTCATTTTGAACTAATAAAAAAGCGTTTTTAAAATCCTCGGGGCTGGAACTTCCCTCGCTGCCCTTAAAAAACACAAACGTATACGGCCTTATCTTTATATCCTTAAAACCGTGCGATAACAGAAAAGCGGGCAATTTTTTCGAAATTAATCTGTCTCCCCCCTTTAATTTTTGATATTCGGAATAAATTCGAAATAATTTTTTCGAACTTTCGGGAAGATCCGGATAAAATATATTCATATCGTCTTCTATATCGGCTATAATTAATAGTCCGCCGTCTTTAATCGTTCTTTTAATCTCGGAAAGAAAGATATCCGACATACCGGTATGCTGAAAAACGTATCTTACGAAAATTGCATCGAAAATGGAATCTTTAACGGGTATATTACGGCCGTCGGCATTTATATATGCGGTGTTTTCGTCATCGCTTAAATAACGCGCGGCTCTTAAAGAATCTTTGTCTAAATCTATGCCTATAATCTTAGATAAATTCTTTTCTTTTAATAAATACGGCAATATTCCTACGCCCGTTCCAATATCCGCGACGGTCTTGCCGTAAAAAAGGTAGCCTAAATTGTCTATCTGATGTAAAAGGTGTGGGGCGGTTAAATATGACTGATAAGCCATATATCGAACATCCGGGGAAAAATCTTGCGACAAAGCCGTATTAAAAAATTGTCCGCAATACAAGCAACCATCCTAAAAAATATTTTTTAAATTTATAGTCTGCATCCTTTCTTTGCCGACAGACAGCATGTTTATACGCAAACCGGTAAGATCTTCTATTCTAAGAATATATTTCTGTGAATTTACTGGCAGGTCTTTAAACGATTTTATGCGAGATATGTCGCCGGTCCACCCTTCCATTTCTTCATAAACGGGGATTGCTTTATCGTAATCCGCTGAAGAAAAAGGCAGATGGTTTATAATAGAGCCGTTCAACATATAACCTGTGCATATATTTATTTTTCCCAATCCAGACAAAACATCGAGTTTTGTTACAACCATTCCTGTGACACCGTTTAAACGTCCGGCTTCTTTAATTAAGTTCACGTCGAACCAGCCGCATCTTCTCGGCCTTCCAGTTACGGATCCGAACTCCTCCCCCTTATCTCTTATTATCCTGCCTTCCTCGCCTTTAAGTTCCGTCGGGAAATAACCTTCTCCCACTCTCGTCGTATAAGCCTTGGTAATGCCGATTACCTCGTCTATTTTCGTAGGGCCGAGGCCGATGCCCGAAAGAGCGGAACCTCCTACGGTGTTAGACGAAGTGACATATGGATATGTACCGTGATCGACGTCTAAAAATGTTCCTTGCGCCCCTTCAAGCATAACGTTGTAACCTTTATCCAGCCGTTCGTTGATAAATATCGAAGAATCTATTAAGAATTCCTGGATTTTATCGCCGTAATTTAAATATTCCTCTATCAAATCGTCGGGATTAAATATATCCTCTCCGAGAACGTTTTTAAATAGATAATTCTTTTCTTTAAGGCTTAAAACAATCTTTTTATATAGAATATCTCTGTTGAGCAAATCTACGGCGCGAATACCCAGCCTTGCAACCTTGTCTTCATATGCGGGGCCTATTCCTCTGCCGGTAGTCCCTATCATGCCTGCGCCCCTCAATCTTTCCCTCGCTATATCTAACCTTTTATGATAAGGCATTATAATATGCGATTTATATGAAATAAAAAACCTGCCTTTGATGTTTATTCCTATGGACTTTAAATCTTCAAGCTCTTGCAGAAGCACTACAGGGTCTATAACGACCCCGTTGCCTAAGATGCAAATTTTTTCTTCGTTTAATATTCCTGAAGGGACAAGCCTGAAAACAAGGCTTAAATCTCCGCTTACTACGGTATGCCCTGCGTTATTCCCACCCTGGTAGCGTGCTACTATATCGGCATCTTTTGCCAATAAATCTACTATTTTTCCCTTTCCTTCGTCTCCCCATTGAAGACCGACTACAATAATATTTTTTTTTCTCATAAACGATATAGATATTTAATTTAAATTTAGATTAATTATTTTCTAAGTATTTTTTAATATCCGAAACGGTTTTAAATTTTTTTTCTTTACCGGTATAAATATTTTTTAACACGATTTTATTTTCGTTCATATATATAATATTTCTAATGTTATTTTCGTTCATATATTTTACGGCATCCGGATATCCGTAATCCATAAAATTGGATTCGGCGGAAAAGCCTTTTCCCCGCAAAAAAACGATAAGCCCGGCTTCCGATTTTTTATCCATAGACTTATTGAAAACAAGGTAATCTTTCTCTTTATAACCGCTAGCCGTAAAATCGGCATATTTGCATAAAATATCTAAATTTACCGCAAATCCCGCTCCTGCGCAATTCTCTCCGAACCTGCCTATTAAATTATTATATCTGCCTCCTCCGAAAATTTCATAACCTACATTTGGCGCAAAACATTCAAAAATAGTTCCCGTATAATAATTGAGTCCCCGTATCTCGCCTAAGTCTATAGTAATATATTTTTCAAGCTTATACGATTTTATATACGAAACAACCCGCTCTAAATTCTCTAAAGCATTTCTAGACGCTTCGTTGCATGCCATTTTCCATGCTTTTTTAATAACCGATTTTTCCCCGAATATAAAAGGGAGCTCGCTTATCGCTTCTTTTTTTTCGTATGGCAAAGATATGTTTTCTAAAAAATCATGCAAACCGGAAGAATCTTTCCTTAATATAAATTCTTCTATTTTTTTTTTGTACGGCGCTTCTATGTCGGAAACTATCCCCCTAAAAAATTCGACGTTCCCTATATCCACGCTAAAATCTTTTATATTAAGGCGCTTAAGCGATTCGATGCCCATAATTATAAGTTCTGCATCGCTCTCGGGACTTTCAGGCCCGACTAATTCAGCACCGACCTGCCATATTTCCCTGGGCTTGCCGAGAACCGGGTCGAAATTTCTCAGGACGGGGCCGCTGTAAGAAAACTTATACGGCAGGACGATAGAATTTTTTAAGGCGGAACTGAGCCTGCCTATCTGAGGCGTAAAATCGCTCCTGAAAGACAGCATTTCGCCGGTGCTTGCATCTGCGACCTTAAACAGTTCGGCAGATTCCGAACTCATCAAAAACACGTCTAAAAAATCTATGCTTGGAGTTATAACCTTGCTGTATCCCCATTTTGAAAATTCTTCCAGTAATATATTAGCGGTTCCGTCTATTAATTCCGTTTCTCCCGGAAGAAAATCCCTTGTTCCCTGGGGCGGCTGGGAAGGAATTATCGGATTTTTTCTATTCACTATAATTCTAAATATTTAGCTTCGGTTATGTTTGGTTCGGCTTTTAATTCATTAATTACGGCATTATCGACCGCCGAATCTAATTGCAATATAGAGATAGCCTTATCCAGATGCCTTCCGAGATGCATTCTTGCAATATTGATTTTATTCCTGCCGAGAACCTTTCCTATAGAAGCTATAACGCCCGGTCTGTCAAGGTTAAATATGACCAATATATGCCCTTCGGGAATAGCCTCTATTGAATAATCGTCTATTTTTACTATCCATGGATTTTTTTTGCCGAATATAGCGCCCGATATGCTGAAAGTTTTAACATCCGTAGTCGCGGCAATAGATATCGAGCTTGTGTAGTCGAATGCCTGGTCAGATTTCGATTCGATAACCGATATGCCTCTTTTTTTTGCGACTTCGTTTGCATTGACGTAATTTATATCCTCTCCCAACAGCGGGTATAGAATCCCCTTAACGACGTTAGGAGTTATAGCTCCGGTATTATGCGCGGAAACTGCGCCGTTATAGTCTATTTTGATATTTGTAATTCCGCCTGTTATAATGCTTCCCAACAGCCTGCCTATTTTTTCCCCTAGATTTAAATAGGGTCCTATAATTTCGACCTCTTCTTTCGTGACCGAAGGAACGTTTACGGCATTTTTTATCGTGCCGTTAATAAGATAATCGGCAATTTGATGGCATATAGCCACTGCCACGTTAGTTTGGGCTTCCTCGGTAGATGCTCCAAGATGCGGGGTAGCAATAAGATTGTCTAAAGTTAAAAGAGGATTGTTGACGGGCGGCTCTATTTCGAATACGTCCAACGCACATGCGGAAACCTTGCCGGATTTAAGGGCTTCGTATAAATCAGCCTCGTTGATTATGCCTCCCCTTGCTATATTAAGGAGTTTCACACCGTCTTTCATTTTAGATATAGTTTCTTTATTTATCATTCCTTTAGTTTCTTTTACTAAAGGGGTATGAACGCTTATATAATCGGATTTTGCATATATTTCGTCTAAACTTACAAGATTTATTTCAAGTTCTTTGGCTTTTTCTTTTGACAAAAGAGGGTCGTATCCTATCGGATTCATTCCAAAACACTTTGCCCTGTTATAAAGCACCTGTCCTATATTGCCCATTCCTATTATTCCGAGAGTTTTTCCGTAAACTTCCGTACCTTGAAATTTGCTCTTTTCCCACTTGCCTTCTTTAATCGAGAGGAAAGACTGCGGTATATGCCTCGACATGGCAAGAAGCATCGCAAAAGTCAGTTCTGCCGTAGTTACCGTATTTCCTCCGGGCGTATTCATAACTACTATGCCGGCGGCAGTTGCGGCCGCTTTATCGACGTTGTCTAATCCACTGCCCGCCCTTCCTATGACTTTAAGGTTTTTTGCCGCTTCTATAATATCCTGAGTAAGCTTGGTAGCGCTTCTGATAACGATGCCGTCGTATTCGTGAATTATCTGCTTCAGTTCATCAGGTTTCAGCCCGGTTTTAACATCCACCTGAATCTTGCCCGTATTAGCTAATATATCTATGCCTTCTTTGGAAAGTTTATCGCTTACGATAACCTTAAACATCGCTTATCTCCCGTATTATACGTAATTAATTAATAATAAAAGTTAATCTACAAAATTTATTCGCCGAAAAGAGCTTTCTGGGCGGCTTTGAGTCCGCTGCCGGTTTCAAATTTATAACCGAGTTCTTTTAATACCGCCTCTAATGCAGAAATAGCGGTTATAACGTCGAAACATCCGGCATAGCCGAGATGGGCTATCCTGAATATCTTGCCTTTAGCGGCATCCTGACCGCCCGCTATGGTAATACCGTATTTTTCCCTTATAAGCTTTGTTATTTTGCCGGCATCTATTCCTTCCGGAGCCCAAACCGCCGTAAGAGCATTTGACGGTTCATCTATGGTATAAAGTTTTAATCCCATTGCCTGCACTGCGGTTCTCACGGCATTAGCAAGATTTGCATGCCTTGCAAAAACTTTTTCGAGCCCCTCTTCTTTAATTTCCCTCAATACTTCTCTTAAGCCTACTATGAGTTGGACGTTAGGAGTATATGCATTCTGATTTTTTTCGAGAGATTTTTTTTCCTTTTTAAAATTAAAATAGTACTTCGGAAGCGTCGATTTTTCTACAAAACCCCAGGCCTTTTCGCTTAAAGAAGCAAAAGCAAGTCCGGGAGGAAGCATAAGAGCCTTTTGCGAACCGGTTACTACAACGTCTATACCCCATTCGTCCTGAGGAACGTTTGTTACGCCGAGAGCCGTAATGGCATCTACTACAAGTATGGTATTCGGTCTTTTTTTAATTATATCGGCAATTTCCTTTACGGGATGATAAACGCCCGTGGACGTTTCGGACGCCTGTATGTAAACCGCCTTTATTTCCGGGTCTTCGTTTAACGCATCTTCAATTGACTTTGGAGAAACGGTATGTCCCCACTCCACGTCTATAGCTTTTACGTTAACCGAATATGCTTTGCAAATATCGAACCATCTTTCTCCGAATTTTCCCCCTCTGACGGCAAGCGCATGGTCCCCAGCCGAAAGAAGATTGGACACGCAGCCTTCCATTGCTCCAGTACCGCTTGAAGTGAATATCAAAACCTCCTGCTTGGTCTGAAAAAGATATTTTAAATTATCCCTTACTTCCTGAAGTATAACCGAATATTCCGGAGCGCGGTGATGAACGATAGGAAGCGCCATATCGGCTAA
>JAJZYC010000195.1 GCA_021806125.1 bacterium | reverse complement strand
AAAGAAACATTAAAGGTATATCTCTCCAGCATCACAGAGCGCACGTTATCTCATGTATGGCTGAAAACGGGCTTGGATTAAACGAAGAAGTTTTCGGCGTCGCTTTCGACGGAACAGGCTACGGAGACGACGGGACTATATGGGGCGGGGAATTCTTTAAAGGGAAATATGATAATTTAAAAAGAATAGGCAGTTTTAAAAAATTGAGGCTTATCGGCGGGGAAAAGGCGGTTAAGTCGCCAAGAAGGGTTCTTCTGGACATTCTGTTCGATATTTTATTGAAAAGCGGCGGCGGTATTTCGCATAACGACGGCAACTGTATTTCCCGTTTAACAGGTTTTTCGGGAAATGAAACAGAAATATTTTATAAAATGCGGGAAAACGGATTGAATTCTCCGCTAACATCTTCATGCGGGAGAATTTTCGACGCCGTTTCATGTTTATGCGGATTTAAAGGAAACATAACGTACGAAGGGGAGGCGGCGGTTTATTTAGAAAATCTGTGCAGCGAATACGAAAATAAAATAGGCGAAAGACAGGTTAATTTAATAAGCGAAAAAGACTGTTTTAAATATGAAATACGGCATGAAGAAGAACAGGATTTTTTTACGGTCGATTATAATCCTATGTTTAAAGATATTATTGGGATTATTCTCGATAACGAGATGCCTGACGCCGCCGGTTTTATAGCAGAGACGTTTATAAATACTCTTGCGGCTATTATAATGGATGCATCGTTAAAGTCAGGATGCAAAAACGTCTGCATGAGCGGTGGAGTGTTTCAGAATGCTTTGCTCAGGAATAAAGCGGCTCTTATTCTTAAAAAAAACGGTTTTAATGTTTATTTAAACGAAAAAATACCTGCTAACGACGGCGGAATTGCATTCGGTCAGGCGGTTTACGGCGGGATTATAGACAAAATGCACTAAATCCCGGCGTATTCGGGGTTAATATACCAGTTTATGCCGAGCGGTTTTATTTCGTCCAAAACTAATTTTTCGAGCGCGGGCATAGCTTTTTTTAGAGGCTCAGAAATATCTGTTCCAACGCCGGTGCAGTCCTCCGGAGATATTGCAAAAAACGTTATTTTAGGATTATGCCCCTGCAGTCCGCACATAGTAATTACGTCGATAAATTCGACGTCGTGCGCCGTTTTTTTCATTAAATTCACAGGAAGATTCTCCGCATCGAATTTAAATATGCTGCCCGGTTTCTCATCCGTTTTAACGGCATCTACGACTATAATATCGTCAAGGCAGAATATATCGTCCAAAAGTCCGTATCCGAGAGTGCTTCCGTCTATTAATCTTATATCACCGTTAAAAATATATTTTTTTCTTAATAAATCTATAAAATGAACTCCCAGCCCTTCGTCTTTTAATATCAGGTTGCCTATTCCTATAATTCCCGTCATATAAATGTAAGTTATTATGATAATGCGCAATCATTTAGTTTCCGATTTATTTCTCATATATTTATAGCCGCCGAAGGGTATAAGAATATCGCCTTCCTTCCACATTACGGAACGCCAGACTTCTATGTAAATATGATAAGCTATAAATATTATTATGAGCCACATTATAAAGAGATGGACAAGAGTAACGCCGGTAAGCCCGCCGAATACGGCAAGAGTCCAGTCGGTCGAAAAATGCATAAGCCACGGCCACCATGCCCCTACCGCCGAAGTTCCGGTAAAAGAAGCCACGTACATCTGAAATCCGGTAAGCATCTGAAGCAGGATAAGCAAATGAAAGATAGTAAATATTATGGCGTTCAGAGGATCCTGATAGCGTCCGGTTTCGGGTCTGTCTTTAAGCGTAAAATAATGTTTGACCATTTTCCACGCTTCTTCTATTTTGTCTCCGAACGGTATAAAACTTTTATAGAGAGGTTCTTTCCATGAAAAGAAAGCCAAATAGAGCCATACTATAAAAATAACGTCTATTAACACTGCTCCGATAAAATGGAAATCTCTCATCCATGTCATTATAAACGCCTGATTGGTTTCGCCGGAATTCAAGACCCCGGTAGAAAGCGAATCGGCCTGAACCGGCGAACTTCCGAACATAAGAAACGGGTAAGCTATGTAAAAACCGGTAACGATATTATTGATAATCGCGGCAAAGAACGTCCAGTGGATGATTCTTTTTATAACAGTCATCCTGTGGACTAATTTTATATCGCTATATTTGCTTTCTTTATTTTCCATAATTAACCCCATTTTAAAAGTTAATCAAATAATCTGGTCAACAAATTTTATATTTTTTTATTTCGTTTGTTTTAGGGTCTAATATATGAACGGCGCAGGCTAAACAGGGGTCGAACGAATGAACCGTCCGCAAAATTTCAAGAGGTTCGGATGCGTTTGCGAGTTTGACCCCGACTAAAGAAGCCTCGTACGCTCCCGGATTATTAAAACCGTCTCTCGGCGAAGCGTTCCATGTAGTCGGAACTACTATCTGATAGTGGGTTATCTGTTTGTTTTTTATTCTAACCCAGTGGCCAAGGGAGCCTCTCGGCGCTTCGTCAAGTCCTATGCCTATAATCTCTTTTGACGGCATATCGTATTTGGTCCAGCTCGTTTGGTCAACCGCGGCGTTTTTCATCAATTCGAGCGTCCATGGTTCCAATGCGTCCGCAACGTATTTTGCCTCTATTCCCCTTGCCGCAGTTCTTCCAAGGGTGGAAAAGAGCGCGGTTACCGGCAACCCCGATGTTTTCAGGACGTAATCAACTAAAGATTTTATGGTTTTATTTCCTTTGGCATATGCCACCAGGGTTCTCGAAAGCGGTCCAACTTCCATAGCCTTATTTTCATAACGGGGCGATTTAATCCAACTGTATTTTTCGTCTTCCTTAAGGCTTCCGTCCTTGTTTAATCCGGTATAATCCGGGTCTGTTATTCCTACGGAAGGGTTAAGGCCGACCTTTTCGTTCGGATACTTATACCATGAATGGGTTACGAATTCGGTTATCTTTTTTTCGTCTAAATTGTGAACCTTGCTTAAATCTCTGTCGAATATAACGCCTCTCGCTAAAAAATAATCGTCCGGGTTTTCGTCGTCGGTCTGC
>JAJZYC010000194.1 GCA_021806125.1 bacterium | reverse complement strand
CTTATCTTAATTTTATAGAAAACCGAAAAATTAAATTTAATTTTATAAAAGCAAAAAAATTAGCAAAAATTATAGCAAAAATTACGAAGAGAAAAATTCCGGTATATAAACCGATATTCGGCAGAAATATTTTTTACCACGAAGCCGGAATACATACCGACGGAATATTAAAAAATCCGCTAAATTATGAAGCATATATGCCCGAATTAACAGGCTCAAAAAGAAAGCTGCTGACGGGAAAACACGGCGGTTCCGCCGCAATAAAATATAATCTCGATAAACTTGGAATTAAAATAACTGATGAAGATGCCGCAAGCATACTGTCCGTCGTAAAAAAAGAATCTTCTATTTTAAAAAGATGTCTGACCGATAAAGAGCTGTTATATTTATATAACCATAAATTAAAATAATTTTGCAATCGTACATTTCCGCTTTATAAATCCAATCATAATCCAAATAATTTATTTTTAAAATATAACGTAATTATATTTTAAAATTTTCTTGACATAATTTAAAAGAAATGATATCTTAACCTAAATATTAAATGTATGTTTTTATTAAAAATAAAAAAGTGTTATATTTAATTAATATAAAATCAAAAATAATCTTCAATAATTTGACATTTAATTTATTTTAAAAACCTATGAAAAAAGATAATTCTGCAAAAAGTAAGTTTCGTCCATTTAAACAATTAAATAAAGCAAGTGATTTAGTAAGACAATTTACTCCTAACTGGTTTACTATGAATATGGGGACCGGAATTCTATCTCTCATGCTGGCAGCTTTTCCATATCATGTTACAGGATTATTAATTGCAGCTAAAACTTTATGGATAATAAATATTTTCCTTTTTATAGTCTTTAGCGTTTTATTTTTAAGCCGATTTGCGTTTTATTTTAATTCCGCAAAAAAGTTATTTAGCCATCCGGTGCAGTCAATGTTCCTTGGAGCCATTCCGATGGGTCTTGTGACTATTATAAACGGTTTTTTAAATTTCGACGCTTCTAAAATGGTCAACCTTGCTTTTTACTTATGGTGGTTAGACGTAATAATAAGCGTTATAGTCGGAATTCTCGTGCCTTTCTATATGTTCACAAGCCATACTCACAGTATTGAAGACATGACTGCCGTATGGCTGCTGCCTATAGTTCCGGCAGAAGTTGCCGCGGCATCGGCAGGTTTTCTTGCGCAACATCTACCGTCGGCATTGGCAAGAAACGTTATAGTGATAGGTTATGCCCTCTGGGCATTCTCGGTTCCGTTAGCTTTCGGAATCCTTGTAATACTGTTTTTGCGTCTTGCCTGGCACAAATTGCCTCACAGAGATATGGCGGTTTCTACTTGGTTGACACTTGGTCCGATAGGCACAGGAAGCATGGGGCTTCTTCTTTTGGGAAACGATGCTCCTCGCGCATTTACCGGAACTAAACTTCTAATTTATGCAAAAACGGCTTCCGCATTCGGACCCATAGGCGGATTGGTTATATGGGGATTCGGATTCTGGTGGCTTATAATGGCGATATTATTGACGATAAGATATGTAAAAGAGGGCCTGCCTTTTAATATGGGCTGGTGGGGATTTACCTTCCCGCTCGGTGTTTATACCGCCGCAACAATTATACTTTACAGACTGACAGATATCGGGTTTTTTAGAATAGCAGGGGCTGTTTTCGTTATAATGCTTGCAACGTTCTGGACTATCGTCACTTCTAGAACGCTTCACGGCATGTGGCACGGATACCTGTTTAAAGCGCCGTGCTTGTCGGCGGAAACTGGTTTGCCGGACGAGTCCAAAGAATGCTCAATTTAAATGCGCATAAAGTCCATACCTTGCTCTATAGTATAACCTCAATAACTTCTTCGACATTCATCCTTGACGATTTAGACTGTCTTTTGACCGGTTTTCCAACCGGAATCAACGCTACGAGATTATCGGGACTTTTAATGCCGAGCATGTTTTCAATTTCGGGCTTGGCGATTAAAGGTCCCGTCATCCAGCATGCTCCAAGCCCTTCATTGTGCGCAACAAGTAGTATATGGGCTATAAAACTGGATACGCCCTGAAGTCCGGGATTTACTATAAATTTTCTGTTGAAATTCCTGTCTTTATTTTTATCGTTACTTTCCAGTATTTTATCGATACTGCCAACATACGGCTTCTCCACTACTGCAAGCACGACCGGCGCTTCATTAAAAAATGCATAAACGCTCGGCGCATCTTTGCCCGTTACGTTTTTATATACGGTTTCTACTTCGCCCCTCATTTTATTAAGAACATCTTTACTTTTAATTATATATGTAAACCAGTTTTGAGCGTTTCCTCCGCTTGGCGAATTTATAGAAATTTCGATAATTTTTTTTATCAGATTTAAATCAACGTCTTCCTGTTCAAAATTCCTTATGCTTTTTCTAGTTTTAACGGCTTCTATTACGTCCAATTTGCGTCTCCTTTTTTACAATTTCATAAATTTTATTGATTTTAAAAAGTAACTTATAATATAATCATATAAATATTTTATGCAGCATTATTTATTTTAACATTAAATCTCTTAAAAATATAAGCAAAAAATAATATGAAACATATATTAAGACTTGGCGAAATTAAAGATATCGCGGTTAAAAGAATCGAAAAATATATAGACGAACGAGGTTGGCTTGCAGAACTTTATAGAAACGACGAATTAGACGAATCCGTTTTACCTCAGATGTCTTACGTATCTTTAACCATGCCTGGAGTACAAAGAGGACCTCACGAACATGTATATCAAACGGACTATTTTTGTTTTATAGGTCCTTCCGATTTTAAAATTATATTGTGGGACAACAGAAAGGAATCTTCTACATATATGAATAAAATGATATTGTTTCTCGGAGAAAATAAGCCTTCAGCGCTGACAGTACCTCCGGGCGTAGTTCACGCATATAAAAACGTAGGCGGCAAAAACGGCCTTGTTATTAATGCCGCAAATAAATTATTCGCCGGAAAAAATAAAAAAGAACCGGTGGACGAAATCAGATACGAATCCGACCCTGAAACTATATTTATTTTTGATTAGATAATTATAAATTGGTTACACGTTACGCTTTTA
>JAJZYC010000012.1 GCA_021806125.1 bacterium | reverse complement strand
CCGCTTCCGGCCACTCCGAATTCGTCTCCGAGCCTTAGAAGGGACAGGACCGATTTCCTTAAATTTATAACTTCGTGCTTGTCTATGGTCTGAATGGTAGATTCTTTTATTCTGAGCGTTTCTACTACGGAATTAAGAGGTATTGCGAAAACTTCGTCGGCTATTCCTACGATAAGAGTCTGGATTATCGCGACAGTCAGGGGGAGCTTTAATATAATGCCCGAACCCTGTCCCGGCTCGGAATTAATTTCGATGATTCCGTTAAGCTTCTGAATATTCGTTTTTACGACGTCCATTCCTACGCCTCTGCCCGAAATTTCCGTAGCCTTGTCTTTGGTGCTGAATCCGGGGGCAAAAATAAGATTTAGTGCATCTTTATCGGAAAGGCTCGCCGCCGATTTTTCGTCCATCACGCCTTTTTCCACGGCTTTTCTTTTAATTACGGCAGGATCCATACCCTTGCCGTCGTCTATAACGGATATTATAATATAATTTCCTTCATGCTCCGCGCTCAGCTTTATCGTGCCTTTTTCCGGTTTTCCGGCGGCTTTTCTTGCTTCTTTATCCTCTATGCCGTGGTCCACGCTGTTTCTGATTAAATGAACTAACGGGTCGCCTATTTCTTCTATGACGGATTTATCTAATTCGGTTTCTTCGCCCGATATAAGCAGTTCCATGTCTTTGCCCAATTCACGCGAAAGGTCCCTGACCATTCTCGGAAATTTGCTGAAAACCTTTTTAACGGGCTGCATCCTTGTTTTCATAACAGCAAGCTGAAGGTCGGTCGTTACGAGGTTTAGTCCCGCGACCACCTGCGCCAGCGCAGACGAAAGGTCGTCGTCGGCGTATTTTATTTCCAATTTAGACGAAATGTTGAACAGCCTGTTCCTTGCTAGAACTAATTCGCCGACAAGATTCATAACGTTATCGAGCCTTTCTATGTCCACCCTGATAGTCGTTTCTTTCAGTTCGGGCGGCGGAGCCGGAGCCGCGGCTGGAGCCGGTTTCTTGCCGACCGGCGGCTGTTGTACAGGTTCTGCCTGTTGGACCGGAGCCGGCTGTACGGGCTTGCCGGAAGGCGCGGAAGAAAGAGGGGGCGTTTCGGATACGGACGGATGCATAATTTCTTCGGCGGAAATTTCCGGAATCTCCCCGTCGGGTAAAGTTTTAACGCCGGGATGCTCTTCTGCGGCTTTTTCTTTTCCCTCTTTACGTTCTTCCTCTTCTTTTTCTTTATAAATCTCTTCTAATTCTTCTTTGGAAATAAGGTTGTCTTCAAGAAGTATATCGCCTAAACTTCTCGCCTTTTTTTTGCCTGAAGGAGTGCCGCCTGCGGCAGGCGAAGCCTGTAAAGAATCGCTATTCTGCGCCGGGGCGGCCGGACTTTCCGCAGAAGCCGGAGCGGATGCTTCGGTTTCCGAAACGGCAAGGCTTTCTTTTTTTACTTCCGGTTGAACTGCGGCGGGAATAGAAGAGGATAAGCCTTCCGATAAAGCGTTTAATTTCCCGATGAGTTCCGCATTGCCTTCCGGAGGCTCGCCTTCCGAACCTGTTTCCGATACCGTTATTATCATAGACTTAAGAATATCCATAGTCTTAAGCAGTTCGTCCGTCATTTCTGACGTAAGGCTGATTTCTCCCTGCCTCAGTTTATTAAGAATATTTTCGGCGCTGTGGGCAAGCTCCACTATGTTCTGAAAGCCTAAGAAACCGGCCGAGCCTTTTACGGTATGAGCGGCTCTGAATATCGTGTTTAAAATTTCTTTATTATCGGGCTGTTTTTCGAGCTCTATAAAATTTTCGTTAAGGCTCTCAAGAAGTTCGAGGGCTTCCTGAATAAAATCGTTGACAATTTCCTTCATCGAATCGTCTATCATTTAATATCACCCTTAAAGTATTATCGTTTAATCCGGAAAAATCTTTGAGATCTTTTCCTGAAGAACTTCCGCCGTAAAAGGTTTGACTATATAGTTATTTACTCCCGCTTTAACCGCTTCTACTACGTTTTCCTTTTTCGCTTCCGCCGTAACCATTAAAAAAGGCAGGTCTTTGGTGGCTTCGTTCGCCCTTACTCTTTTTAAAAGTTCTATACCGGTCATTTCGGGCATATTCCAGTCCGAAATGACGAAATCGTAATTTCCGTCTCCAATTTTAGACAGGGCTATTTCGCCGTTTTCCGCTTCGTCTATACTGGTGAAGCCTATCTGCTTTAAAATATTTTTTATTATTCTTCTCATAGTGGAAAAATCGTCCACAACGAGAATTTTCATAGAAAGGTCGAATGCCATATTTGGTGTCCTTTTAAAATATTTAAAATTATAATAAAAAATTTTGTTTTTATCAACATGTTATTATTTTAGCCGTAAATATCTTTAACGGCTTTTTTTGCGATTCCTATCATTTCGCTTTCTTTAAACGGCTTTTGCAGAAAAGCGTAACTGCCCGAAATTTCCTTTTTGTCGGGCGTATTCGAAGACATAAGTATTACCGGAATTTTCTTAGTATCTTCGTTTTCCTTAAGATTTTTTAACAGCGTTATGCCGTCCATTTGAGGCATATTCAAATCGGTTACTATTAAATTTATATCGTCTTTTATAGCTTTTTCTAAAGCCTCGAATCCGTCCGAAGCGGTCTTAACCCTGAAACCGGCATTTTTAAAAACAGCCGCCAAAAATTTTATAACGACTATAGAGTCTTCCACGATTAATACGGTATAGTTTTTCATAATATTTATCCCCCGCCTACTCTTTTTTATACAACGGCGTTTTACCAAACCCGACCAGTTTAAATAAGGACGTTACGGAATGAAGCGATTCCGAATGCCCAAGAAATAGATAACCGCCTTTTTTTAAACTTTCGTATATATTGGTTATAGACTTTTTTTTAGATTCGGCGTCGAAATATATTATAACATTTCTGCATAGAACTACGTCGAATTCATTAAGTTTTTTTACCTCTTTAGCGTCTATCAGATTAACGTTGCGGAAAGAAGTAATTTTTTTAATTTCGTCATTAATGCCGTATAAATCGTCGTCCATTTTAACGAAATATTTTTTTAAAATTTCGGCGGAAGCGTTCCTCAGTGTATAGCTACCGTAAATGCCTTTGTTTGCAGAATCGAGAACCTGCGTGCTTATGTCCGAACCTATTATCTCGAAATTTATGTCGGACGACGGGAAATTTTCTTTTATCAAAATACCTACGGTGTATGGTTCTTCGCCCGTAGAGCAAGCCGCGCTCCATATCCTTATTTTTTTATACGCGTTTTTACCCGCCGACTGCACGACCTGTTTTAAAATATCTACAAATACTTCGAGTTGCGGCATATCCCTGAAAAAACTTGTTTCATTGGTAGTGACGCTGTTTAACAGTTCCTTGGCTTCACTTGTTTTTTCGGGAGAATACTTCAGATAGTTGTAATAATCGTCGAAATTCGAGAGGTTTAAAACGGAAAGCCTTTTTGAAAGCCTTGTTTCCAGTAAATATTTTTTCTGTTCGCCGAAATATAATCCGGAGAGCTCGTAAATGAGTTCTTTTAATTTATTAAAAACGTCGTCGGATAAAATTGCGCCGGTATATTCCATTTATATGCTTGGATAGTTAATTTTTTATTAATTCCAAAGAAAAATTTCTTATATCTTTATCTTTGGACGAATTATATTTTTTCAATATATAATTTGACTTTCTTTTATCTAAAGCATGTAAAGCGCGCAACAGCCCAATTTTAACCATTTTGCTTTTTTCCTTCCGCAGTATGGCGGCAAGTTTGTCGAAGCCGTTTTTATCTCCGGTTTTTTCAACAAGTTCTATTATTTTATATCTGAAAATATCGGAATAAGTTCCGGATTCGAGAGCGTCTAAAAAAACTTTAGAATTTTTTTCTCCGGATATTAAAAGAGATTCCAGATAATTCAATTTTATTTCTTCGTCGATTTCTTCCAGCATAAACGCCGTTTCTTCTTTATGTTTGAGCAAATCGAAATTATTAAGCGATTTTGCGAGTAGCCTTTTAAGAAATACGGATTTAATATATTTAAACGCCTTAAACTTGGCGTATATATCGGAAATTTCTTTTGCGGTAAATTTTATTTTTTTATTCCCGAGAATCCTCAACGAGTATTCGACGGTTTTATCGTTTTTCAAAGAAAGTCCGTCTATAAAAAAATAGATATATTTTTTGCTTTTATTAAGGCCTATGAGTTCAGAAATAGTTTCGACGTAAGCATCGATAACGTCGGGATAGTTTTCCTTGAGAAGGGCGTTAAAAATTTTTTCTTCATAAGAAACAGCTTTTTTAAAACAACCGAGCAAACCGGCGGCGTATTTTCGGACGTCGCCGTTGCCGTCTTTTATATAGCCGTTAATAACCGCGTCTGTTAACTGATGCTCGTAATGTCCGCCGGACATTTTCCGGGCATATTTTAAAAGCGAAAGTTTTACTTCGACGAAAAGTTTTTTATTTTTATAAAAATCTAAAAGGTTAATTATATCCTTTTGCGAAATATCGGATAAAACGTCTATAAGGATATATGTTTTATTATTTAAATCGTCGGACGGCTTTAACGATTTTATAAATTCGGTTATAAATTTAGGCCTTGCTATTTTTTTTATTATTTCTTTTATATAGCCGTATTCGGTTTCGTCTAAATTTTCGTTTTTTTGATAATATTCAAAAATAAATTTGAATATTTTTCTCGATTTTTTATGACTAGACAGCGAAAAATAACATAAAATAGCATCTACCGCATCTTTTTCTTCATAATCGTTAAGGGAAAATATGCTGATTTTTAAATTAGTCCTGGACAGCTTAAGATACACTCTTTCCTTGCTTACATTTCTTCCGCTCTTGTCGCATTCGTTTATAAGACATATTTTATAAAGGCTTTTCAGTATATAAATTTTATCTAATTTATATTTTGCGTTTTTATTCAAAAGTTCCAGCAGAAAATCAGTTACCTCGTCTCCGCCTATTTTAGAAAGAGATTCGGTAATTACGTTTTTAACGACCCTGTCGTCGGTATTTAATAATATTTCTTTAAGTTTTGGAAAAGCTTTTTTTAATTTAAGTTCTCCTATTGAAAAAACGGCGGCGGACAAAACGAAAAAGCCCCCTTTGAGAGCTTTGAATAAAACATTCCCAAGGTCTATTTTTAATATTCCGCCGGATTCTATGGCATTAGCAACGGTAATCTCGTCTTTGCTTTTCGCAAGAGCTTTTAAAGCTTTTTCCGGATAATCCGCAGGATTAAATTGTCCGTATCTCATCAGCTCGGCAATTATCCTGTCGTACTTTCCGTTGTTTTTGCCGGCGTAATCGACTAAAAAATTGCCGTTACGCATAGCCAGCCTTTTCAAAGCATCGAAAGAGTTAGAACGGAGTTTAATGCTGAAGACGGGGGAAACGGCGGAATCCATGAGCATTTTAACGAGTTCTTTTCCCCCGCTAACTGTATTGACTAAAGCGTTTTGGGCGGATTCGACGGCGGCCGGATTGTCGGAATCTAAAAGTTTTAATAACTTTTTTCTCCCGTCCGCAGTTCCCGTTTCCGCAATCTTTTCTATTTTCTTATTCATAAGATTTTAATTTAGCCCTCAGTTTTATAATTGATTTGGAATGTATCTGGCATATTCTGGATTCCGTCAAATTTAATATGTTTCCTATCTCTTTTAATGTCAGTTCATCATAATAATACATCATTAGAACGTTCTTTTCAATATCTTCGAGCATATCTATATATTTTTTTAATATATTTTTTTTCTCGTCCATTAAAAGACCGTCAATTATAGAAACTTCCTTGCTTTCTATGGCGTCCAAAGATTCAGGCTTAGTCTTGTCTAAAGATATAAAATCTTTATCGTTTAAAAACGAAGCCCCTCTGATTTTATAAAACATTTCGTTAAGTTCGCCTATTCCTATAGCCAGTTCGCCTGCGACTTCTTCGTCTGAAGGCATCCTCCCAAGTTTCTGCTCTAATTTAGAATAAACTTTTTCTATTCTTCCTGATAATTCCCTGACGTTTCTGGGCATATAATCTAGTTTCCGCACGTTGTCGAGTATAGTTCCTTTTATGCGCGTTATCGCATAAAATTTAAAGTTCTCGTTTTTTGAAGGGTCGAACTTTATCGCCGCGTCTATAAGCCCGAATATGCCGAACTCTATAATATCGTCTTTATTTATTATGCCGTTAAATTTTACCGACATAAAATTGGCGACCCTGTTTACGAGGCTGAAGTTTTCTTCTATTAATTTTTTTGATTTATCGTCTAATTTTTGCATATTATCAATTAGAATGACATAAGAAGCCTGTTAAGAAAAAACTGGATGTTGCCGTTGGACGTTTTGTTTTCTTTCTGCGACAGCATATTGTAAGCTAATTTTTTAAAGCATACCGAAGCCTTTGAATCCGGAAAAATACTTGACGCCGGCCTCTGCATTATGACGGAACGGGAAATACTGTCGTCATTCAGAATGTGACCGAGGTAATTTAAATTGACTCTGAGAAATTTATCCGAAACAAGGCTTAAATGTTTATATACCTCTTTTGCTTCCCTTTCGCTTCTGACGTTATTGACTATAATAGAAAAATATTTTTCGCTGTATTTTGTGCTTAAAACTTTTATGAGGGCGTAAGCGTCGGTAATGGAAGTAGGTTCAGGAGTAACGACAACGTATATTTCGCTGGCGGCAAGATTGAAATAAAGGACGTTGGACGATATCCCCGCTCCGGTATCTATAAGAAGCACGTCTATCGGCCTTCCGCCGGCGTCTAAATCGCCCGCAAATTCGTCGAACCTCGACATCAGCGTGAGCTTTTGCTGTTCGGAAAGGTTCGACAGTTCGGATATGCCGGAAGAAGCCGGAAGAACCATTATGCCGTTGGAATCGGTCATTATAATATCTCTGAGCTGTTTATCCCCGTAAATAACCTGCGATATATTATATTTAGGAATCATTCCCATTATCACCGAAACGTTTCCGAGACTCAGGTCGGCATCCATTATTATCACCCTTTTTCCCATAGAAGCTAAACAATATGCAAGATTGCAGACTATATTGGTCTTACCGACTCCGCCCTTGCCGCTTGTAACGGAAATAATTTTTGTATAAGAATTTTCGTTCTTCTGTCTTTTCATTTTAAATGCCTCTTGAATTTATTATTGCCTCTTAGAACTCCGCCGGTTTAGGAAAAAATAAAGAATAAATATTTTCGGCCGTCGCCTCTTCTATATCTTCGGGAACGTTTTCTCCGGAGGTGATAAAATCTAACGCCGAGTCCTGAAGAAGAAGCAGTCCCGCAAGATTGCCGATGCCGCGCGACTCGTCCGTTTTTGAAATAATAACTCCGCTTATTCCGACCTTGTTCCTGAAAGATTCGTAAGCCCTCACGGCATCTAAGTGTTTAAGATGGGCCTGGAGTAAAAGCTCAGTATTGATTCCGCCTTTTGAATTGCCTATAAATTTTGCCAGGGCGTTCAACTGGAAGAGATTGTTATGGTTAACAGCAAAGGTATCGATTATTATAACGTCGGACTGGGAATTGGAAATAAAAGAATTTAACCCCTGCGGGTCTTTTAATACGGAAAAATTTATCTTTAATTTTTCGGCATATTTTTTTAAAGTTTCGTAGCCGCCTATTTTCAGCGAATCTATAGTACAGAGCGAAACATGCAGATTTTTTTCGAATATGAATTTAGAACAGAGTTTAGCAGCCGTCGCGGTTTTTCCGGAACCGCTGTTTCCGACCACAGCGATAACTGTTTTTCCGTCGAACAGGCGGTTCATTTTTTTTCTTTCGACCTTTTTTTCTATTATTTTTTTGAAAAATTTTTTAAAATATTCTATCTTTTCTTCCTTTTTGAAATTAGTTAATTTTATGCCTTTAAAAAATATTTCGATTAATTTAGCGGATATATTTCTTTCGAAAGAAATATTATCCAAATATACAAGGAGCTCGTTTTCCGCGGTTCCTTTATTGGTTCTTTCGTCTTTCAGCAGATTTAAATCGAACTTAATTTCATTCATAAACGCCTTGAGTTCTTCGAACTTTGAATTTAAAACGTAAATAACCTTGTCCTCCACTATGCTGTCGAAGTTGTCTTTTAAGAATTTCACGTCGTCGTATATAGGAGCAAGCATATCCTGATTAAATCCGCGGCTCTCCTTAGGCGGAGCGATATCCTCCTCTTTATAGTCTATAGCCGCGACTACTTCGAGAAACGGTTTTCCGAAAAACCCTAAATCGTTGGAACCGTTGACCTGTCTCGTAGAAATTATGACAGCTTCTTCGCCGAGGTCTTTTTTAATAAGCTCTATAGCGTCTTTTATGTCTAAAACTTCGTATCTTTTAATCTGCATAGATTTTTATATTTCTATAGTTCCTACCGGTTTTATTTTTACGTTAGGAGACAATTCGCTCGTAGATACTACGGAAATCCCAGGAGCTATTTCGTTTAAAATATTCTTTAAAAACAGCCTTATGCGCGGAGACGTAAGCACTATCGGCGACAAACCGGCATCCGCCGATTTTTTGACTCCGTCCCTGACCGCCGAAATTATTTTATTGTAATAAGCCGGGTCGAGCCCCGAATATACTGCTCCCTGTTCTTTAGTTTTATTATATTCGCCGAATATAACGGTTTCTAAATTTTTACCGAGCGTAAGAGGCCTCACGGTATTGTCCTGCGTTATTAAAGTTTTCGTAATAGTTCTTTTCAGCGCGCTCCTCACGTATTCTGTTAAAACCGCGGGGTCTTTAACGTTCGGCGCGTAATTATGCAGGGCTTCAACTATCGTCAGCATATCCTTAATAGGAATACCTTCAGAAAGCAAATTCTCCAGAATATTCTGTACCGCGCTGAGAGAAAGAACTCCCGGAATAAGGTCTTCGACGATTTTGGGATATTTAGAGGAAAGTATATCGAGAAGTTTCTGGACATCCTGCCTAGTGAGAAGTTCCGCCGCATTATTTTTTATTATTTCGACTATGTGGGTCGCTATAACGGCGGGTATTTCTACTACCGTCCATCCCGCCATTTGCGCTTTTTGCTTTAATCCTTCGTCTATCCAAAGCGCCGGCAGATTGAAAGCCGGCTCTTTGGTAACTATGCCGGGGATGTTTTCCGTTACGTTGCCGGGATTCATAGCGAGAAGCTTATTGGGCATAGTTTCGTATCTGGCGACCTCTATTCCCTTAATTAAAAAAACATATTCGTTAGGTTTCAAATTTAAATTGTCTTTTATATGCAAAGGCGGAACGATGATTCCCATATCCGCCGCCAGCTGTTTTCTTATGCCCTTTATTCTTTCCAAAAGTTCCCCGCTTCTGGAGGCATCGACGAAAGATATAAGATTATAACCTACTTCAAGCTCTAGAATATCTATCTGCATAGCGTTTTCGATAATCTGCGATTCGGGTATTTCCTTTTTTTCCGCCGCCGCGGTTTTTGCCGACTCCGCTTTTTTCTTGCCTGTTTCTCTAGAGATAAGATAAGCTATAAAGCTCGCCGTTACGGCAAACAGGATAAACGGCCAGTGCGGAAGTCCCGGAATAATGCCGAAAAAGAACAGTATGCCCGAAGCGGTATAAAGCACTCTCGGATTCGATATAAACTGGGAAGAAAAATCCTTGGAAAGGTCGCTTTCCCTGCTCGCCCTCGTCATTATAATACCTGCCGCCGTAGAAACTACAAGGGCGGGAATTTGCGCTACAAGCCCGCTTCCTACGGTAAGAAGAGTATAATCGGAAGCGGCTTGAAGGAGCGACAAATGATGCTGAAATATTCCTATTAAAAGTCCGCCTATAATATTCACTATAATAATTATTATAGTCGCTACGACGTCGCCTCTTACGAATTTGCTTGCGCCGTCCATAGACCCGTAAAAATCTATTTCTTTAGTCAGGTCCAATCTTTTCTTTCTTGCCTCGGCATCGGTTATAAAACCGGAATTAAGTTCGGCGTCTATAGACATCTGTTTTCCGGGCAATGCGTCTAAAGTAAACCTTGCCGATACTTCAGCAACTCTCGTAGCGCCCTTGGTGATGACCAAAAAATTTATGACTATAAAAATTATGAAAATAACTATTCCTACCGCAAAATTGCCCCCGACGACGAACTTCCCGAAAGACTGTATGACTATTCCGGCGGCATCCGCGCCTTTATATCCGTACAGCAGTATAAGCCTCGTTGCGGCTATTTCTAAGGACAGCCTGAACAGCGTCGCCACTAAAAGTATAGTAGGAAATATCGAAAATTCCAGCGGCCTTAATACGTAAATGGAAATTAATAAAATTATAATGCCGAAAGCTATCGAAAAAGTCAGAAATATATCGAGCATCCATGTAGTTATCGGTATAACCATAAGGCCGATAACCATCATGAAAAGGAGCGCCAACAGTACGTCCGAGTTTCTGAAGAATATGTTGCGGGAAAGAACGCCCGCTTCCGCTTTTTCCGCCATTATTTAATAAAACTCCATATTTGTTTAAACTTTTCGTTAGTCGTATATAGATGGGCGAGTATTTCCGCTACCGCTTTATAAAGAGACGCGGGGATAGCCTGCCCAGGTTCGCACGTTTCGTAAAGAGTCCTTGCGACGTATTTGTTTTCTACGGTCGGAATATCGTTTTCTTTTGCTATTTTTTTTATAAGAAGAGCAAGATTGTCGGCGCCTTTGGCAAGCACTACCGGAGCGTTGTATTTTTTATTGTCGTATTTAAGTGCTACGGCAAAGTGGGTAGGGTTCGTAATAACCACGTGCGCGTTCTTGACCTCTTTTAAAATTCTTCTTCTGGCTATTTCCCTCTGCATTTTTCTTATTTTTCCTTTTACCTGCTGGTCTCCTTCGAACTGCTTGGCTTCGTCTTTGACTTCCTGCTTCGTCATCATAAGCCCTTTGTTGTATTGATACCTCTGTATGAAAAAATCGGCAATCGCGAGGACTACCATAGCCATAATAATATTAAAAAAAAGTTTATAAATAAGCTTAACCGTAAAAAAAATATCGAACGACGGAGTCATATACTGCAAAACCAGTATCTTTTTTAAATAAGGGGCGCATGTAAAATAAGCTATGGCGGTTAAAACGAAAAATTTGAATATAGATTTTACCAGTTCGACGACCGACTGTAGGGAAAAAAATCTTTTAACGCCCGAAACGGGGTCTATGCGCGTAATATTGGGGATTAAAGGCTGAAAGGTTAAAAGAAAACCTACCTGCGATATATTTGAAACCAGCGATGCAAAAAATACTATAAGGACGAACGGGAGGATCGCGTAAAGCACCGTATAAATCAGCCCGTCTATGATTTTAATGCAGGCGGCGTAATTCAAATTTAAACGGGAGAAATTAGACAAAAAATAGACTAACTGACCGGATACTATTCTGCCTATATGCGAAATATTAAAATAAAGGTATATTATTACGACGACGAATACGAAGGCATTGGTAACCTCCCTCGATTTCATCACCTGCCCGTTTTCTCTGGCATCCTGAATTCTTTTAGGGCTTGCGGGTTCGGTTTTATCGAATCTATCTTCAGCCATAGTATTATTATATCGTATTTATCAAGCGGTTAAATTCTAATTGCAAACCCGAAAAAGACATCATTATATAGTCCGTAAAATACGGCACGGAAATATACAGCATAAGCAGTCCCACGACTATAATAAGCGGGAATCCTACGGCAAAAATATTAAACTGGGGAGCGATCCTTCCCATTAAAGCGATAATTATATTTAATAAAATTGCTACCAATATTATGGGGATGCTTAAATTAACGCCTATTAAAAATATATCCCCCGCTTTATTTACTAAATATTTGAAAATATATGGCGAAAAATTAATAAAAGTTAAAGGAATTGTTTGGAAACTGTCGTATATTCCCTCGATAATAAAGAAAAATGCCGATGTTTCAATTAAAATTACCAGCGCTAAATAATTCTGCAGGTTAGATATTAAAGAAACCTGCTGATTAGAAATCAGAGGATTCAGAAGGCTTATCATGCCGAATCCTACTTGAACGCTGATAAGCTGTCCCGCTACTTCGACGCCCGTAAAGATAATAAGAACTAAGAAGCCGAAAATAACGCCTATTAACACCTGCGAAATAACGGCCAGGATAACCATAGGCAAAGGAATATGGGGTATTATCTGGGTTTTAATAATTAAAGGATAAACGATTAAAGACATAAAAAACGCAAGACCGATTTTTGCCCAGCCTGGAACCGCCGAACTGCCGATAAAAGGCAGAACTACGAGCATTGCTATAATTCTGAAAAATATCAGCATAAATTCTATGAGCAGGTATTGGTGGATTATTATAACCGGCATATCAGCTCCCTCCCCTTATATACTGGGGAAAATGCGTAAAAATGACCGTCGCGAAATTTCCCATAACGCTGAGCATCCACGGTCCGAAAATCAATAAAACGACTATTACCGCGATAATCTTAGGGACGAAAGTAAGCGTCTGGTCCTGAAGCTGGGTTACAGCCTGAAACATGCTTATAAGTATTCCTATCGCAAGACTCGCTATAAGCGGCGGAGCGCTTAAATACAAAACAGTGACTATGACTTTCTGTATAATAAAATTTACGAACGCTATAGACATCAAAAACCTCTTTTATTCTTTCTTTTCAAATACTGCATTATAAACCTTCTAATGCTAAGTAATTCTGGATTCCCGCGAAAGCGGGAATGACAATACCCGAATTTAATTTTTTACCCAACGGGCGTCATTCCCGCATATCTTTTGCCTGCGTTTATCAACGCATGTCGTTGATGCGGGCAAAAGATGCGGGAATCCAGAAGATAAATATTATTTGTTCCATTATGTATCATTTAAAACTCTGCACTAAAGACCCTATTACCAGATACCAGCCGTTTACCATTACAAAAAGCATAAGTTTAAAAGGAAGCGATATCATTGTTGGCGGCAGCATTAACATTCCCATAGACATTAAAAGGCTCGATACCACAAGGTCCAATATTAAAAAGGGCAGATATATAAGAAAGCTAATCTCGAAAGCGGTCGTAAGCTCGCTCACTATGAACGCGGGGATAAGCACGTAAGTCGGCACGTCTTTCGGCGACCTGATATTTTTAAGTTTAGACATTTTAACGAAAAGCTCAAGGTCTTTAAGCCTCGTCTGTTTCAGCATAAAACCTCTTACCGGCCGCATCCCTGTCTTATATGCCTTTTTAATTCCGATAGAGCCTTTTGTATAAGGAATATAAGCATTTTTATATACCGAATTTATAACGGGAGCCATAATAAAAAAAGTCAGAAAAAGGCTCAATCCTATAATTACCTGATTCGGCGGCTCGGTCGAAAGACCCAGCGAAGTCCTCAGGAAAGACAAGACCACTACTATTCTGACGAAAGACGTCATCATTATCAATATGGAAGGAGCTATGGAAATGACCGTAAAAATAAGAAGTATCTGAATCAGCATAGATACCTGCGAATGCTGGGGATGTCCGGTCATCGTTATAGCCGGTAAAGCTAAAAGCGACGAATTTTTAAAACTTTTTAGAGTTGCCATTGCTCTCCATTAATCCCTTTAACCTTTCTTCTATATCGAAAAATACGTTATCGGCTTTATTTTTAAATTTTGCCTCGTTTATATTTTTTATTTTATTTATATCCGCATACTGTTCCGCTTTTATCTTGCGATAAGGTTCATTAATTTCGCCGCCTCCGTTATTAACCTGCTCCCGCATTGCATCAGCAAATTTGCCGTAAGATTTGGCGGTAACGGAAGGACTTGGACTTGTTAAAGCGGCATCTCCCGCAGGCGCCGAAACATTGCTCCGCTCTGCGCCTGTCTTCAATATTTCATAGGTATCTGTATCTATGCCGGCATCCGCGTTAATGCCGCCGGTGCCTCCGGCGACTTTATAAAAAGTTCCTTTAAGCTGTCCTATAACCTGAATATTCGACTGCGACACCCCGACAAGAAAAAATTCTTTGTTTACTTCTATTAAAAGAATGGATTTTTTATTCCCAAGGTTAATCGAAGATACTATCTTAAGGTTATTCGGCTTTTCCTTTACCGAAATACGGTTCTTAAGTTTATTCATAAGAAAATATGCGCCGTAAATAAGTCCGATAATTAATGCAAGATAAACGGCGGTTTTCACCGCTTCAAAACCCATATTTAATTTAGGCTGGCGTTTTGCAAAGAAAGAACTGCCTCCGCCTAATGTATTATTTTTAGAAGACTCCTGCGAACCTGCCGGAACGGCGGAGGCGGCCGCCGCAGGCGCCGGCTGACCGTCGGTTTTGACCGCCTGCTTTATTTTATTTTTTTGCGCGGGTAATTCTTTGCCGACGTTTTTAAACAAACCCCCCGAAAAAGCATGGTTGATTTTAATTATAAAATAGTTTCCGTAAAAAGTTGCATACGTATCTTTCTGCGATATTTTAATATTTTTATGAAAAAAGACTATAGCGTTCAATTCCGAATTTTCGGCAGGTATAATCTCGACGGCTTTAAACAGCCTGCTGTTATGAAATTTTATAAATTTAGCGCCCATTCCCGATTGCGCATTTTTAAACGCAAGTTCGAGGCTATAGCCTTTTAAGCCCAACTTTTTAATTATGCTTTCCGGTTTTCGGTTAAATTTAAACCATATAAGGTATGAATCCGCATTTCTGCTTTTAGAAACATATATATTTTTTAACAGCAAATTGCCGTCTGCGGAGCCGGCGCGGCAAACGTTAGGAAAAATGGCCGAAAAAAGCGCCGAAATTAAAATTGCCGAAAAAAATAATTTAATTTTCATAGTTTTTTGACCCTTTCTACCGGACTTATTATATCCGTAAGCCTGACGCCGAATTTATCGTTGACCAATACGACTTCGCCCCTTGCCATAAGCTTTCCGTTGACGTATATGTCGAGAGGCTCTCCGGCAAGTTTTGCAAGTTCGATTACGGAGCCCTGCCCAAGCTGAAGCATATCGTTTATGACCATTTTGGTTCTTCCGAGCTCTACCGAAATGGTAAGCGGTATATCAAGAATAAAATCTAAATTTTTAGGCGGCTCCGCCGTTTTGTCCGATTCGTCGAAAGAAGCGAATTCAAGTTTTTTTACCGGCTTTTTAACCGTTTTTACTGCGGCCGGAGCCTCGTCTGCACGGATATCCGCGCCTTCAGATTTTTCTTCGTTGCCGGCGGCTTCTTTTATGGCGTCTATGTCTATGTCCAAATTGCCCGCCGCATTCGCGCCTAACCCTTCCTCTTTTCCCGCGGCGTTAGCCGCTTCCTCTTCTTTAAAGGCATCCTCCCAGCTGATGTTATCGTCTTCCGGCTCTGCGGGCGGTTTAGATTCCGGCACGGCCTGAACGGCCGATGCCGCATCTGCGCCCTGAGCGGAAGGCTGCCTTATGTCCTGCGTTCCTGCAGGAGTTTCCTGCTTTGTTTCGGATAGAACTTTTTCGGTATCACTCATAATAGCCCTCTTTTCCTATAGGTATTTCAGATATTAATTTTACCGCGACCTGATTGTTCATTTTCCCCGGATATCCGATAAACTTCGGAATATCTTCTATTTCTACCACCAAAGGCTCTTCTATTCTTTTATCGAGAACGATAACGTCGCCTTTCCTGATTTTTAAAAAATCCTGCGCCGATATGCTCGTAGTTCCTATTTTGACTTTTATATCCAGTTCCGATTCTTTAAGCCTTTCTTTAAACCTTTCTATCCATCTCTGGTCTATTTCAAGCTGTTCGCTCTGAAATCCGCTGTAAAGTTTTTCTTTGATAGGCTCTATCATCGAATACGGAATGCATATCATAAATTTCGAAACCGCGCCTTCTATGTCAACCTCGAACCTGCTTATTATAACGACCTCGGTAGGCGTCACTATCGTGGCGAACTGCGGATTGATTTCGCTCCTCTGAAATTCGATATCTATGGGAGAAACGGGCGTCCATGCGGATTTCATCGCGTTAAAAGCCATATCCGTTATTTTTTTAATCAGCTTGTTTTCTATGGGAGAAAAATCCCTTCCTTCTATCTTTACGTGCAGGTCGGTGGTGCCGCCGAAAAATATGTCTATAAGGTTATATACCAGTCTGGCATCCAGGACAAAAATACCGAAACCCCTGAGGGGCGGCATTTTAAATATCGTAAGGCTCGTAGGCAGAGGGATATTTTTCAAAAATTCGCCGAACTTCTGCATATCTACCGACGTAGCAGTAATTTCGGCGACTTTGCGCAGAGCCGAGGTCAAATCGTTTCTAAGAAGGCGGGCAAATCTTTCGTTTATTATTTCGAGAGTGGGCATCCTGCCCCTGACGATTCTGTCCTGCGAGGTCAGATCGTATGGTTTTATGCCGCCCATATCTTCCTGTTTCTCGGTTTCGATAGAACCGGAAGATATCCCCCTGAGCAGAGCGTTGACTTCGTCCTGAGATAGTATTTCCGCCATAGTTATTGGACTAAATAATTATTAAAATAAACTCCGGTTACCGTGCCGTCTCCCAGAATCTGGTTAAGGCTTCTCGCTATCTGATGCCTTAACGACAGTATTCCCTGCGGCGTATTTATTTCCCTCGACGTCTTAGAACTCATAATCATAATTATCCTGTTTCTTATCTGCGGCGTCAGCTGTTTGAAAGTTCCGAGATTCGAACCCTGCTTTAATTCTATGGAAATAGAAACTTTTATATAAGCCGTCTTGTCTTTATCGGCAAGATTAGTTAAAAAGGGTTTAAGGTTTATCATCGGCCCCGGCTTTATCTTAGAAACGCCGACAGGTTTAGACGGAGCCTTGGCTTTAGTTTTTGCAAAGAAAAAATGGTAGGCGGCAAAACCGCCTCCGCCGAGAATCAGAACGGCGGGTATTAATATGAAAAGGAGTTTCTTTTTCCCGCCTTTTTTATTTGATGATTCTATCTGGGAAATCGTGGACATTTCGTCTTCGTCGATATTGCCTAATTCCATATTCGACTTTCCTTCTTTTTTATCGTCCGCCATTAACAATCCTCCTTGTAAAATTAAAATAATAATTTTTTTTGCAAAAATAACCAAAAAATATAAAGCAATATTTATGCCAACAAAATATAAATAAAAAAAGATAATAAATTCAGTATTTTATAATATTATTAATTTTAATTTATTTTTGTTTAACGGTATATTGTCATTATTTTGACATTATTTATTTAAAATTTATTTTCCTGCGATGCTGTCTGTAAAAAATGCGGCATCCTTGACGGGCATCCTTGCAATGATGGCGGATGCGGTTCTCGGGGTCATATGGGACAGAATATATATCGCTACGCCTTTATTTATCCGCGGAAAAATATTTGCGGCGTTTCTGGGGCTCATAGAAGAATACAGCGATATAAGGTTTTTAACTTTTGCTTTTTGAGCGGCTTTTATGTGATGGATTTTGGCTTCTATCTGCTTAAGTTTTTCAACTTCCAGCTTTATCTGGTTTTTAAGGACTTTAATTTCTTCTCTTTCAGCCGCCGCGCTTGAAGGCGAAGCATAGGAAACCCCGCAGGAAAAAACGTTAAATAAGGCGGCAAAAACTAAAACTGCGATAAGAAAAACAATTTTATACGATTTATTAGGCATATTTATATTATTTACGTAAATACGCCGGATGTCAAGAGCGAATTTTATTATATCTACTTTACCGCATAGCGGTTGGAGGAAAAGTCGGCGGCAACGGCTTCTTCGTGTTTTAAGACGTTCATCTTATCTACGGCAAGATATTTTTCACGTAGCTTGTCTATTTTTTCGAATTCCATTTTTGCTTTAATAACGGCGGT
>JAJZYC010000193.1 GCA_021806125.1 bacterium | reverse complement strand
CTTATACCGGAGCTACTATGGGAGAATATTTTAGAGACAACGGTATGCATTGCTTGATAATTTTCGACGATTTATCCAAACATGCGGTAGCATACAGGGAACTTTCACTGCTTTTAAGGAGACCGCCCGGCAGGGAAGCATATCCGGGCGACGTTTTTTATTTGCATTCAAGACTGCTCGAAAGAGCGGCAAAATTAAATCATGCCCATGGCGGAGGATCGCTTACCGCTTTGCCTATAATTGAAACGCAGGCGGGAGACGTATCGGCTTATATTCCGACTAACGTCATATCGATTACCGACGGGCAGATTTTTTTAGAAACCGACCTGTTTTATGCGGGAACGAGACCCGCCGTCAACGCGGGGCTTTCAGTTTCGAGAGTCGGAGGAGACGCACAAATTAAAGCTATGAAACAGGTTTCCGGAGGTTTAAGGCTTTCGCTTGCTCAATACAGGGAACTGGCGGCATTTTCGCAGTTCGGTGCCGACCTTGATAAAACTACGCAGGAAATGCTTATGCGGGGCAGAATGATGTCCGAACTTCTTAAACAGCCCCAGTACAGTCCGATGCCGGTCGAAAAAGAAGTAGTTATACTGTTTACGGCAAATAGCGGCTATCTTCAGGAGTATAAACTTACGTCTATAAAAAAATATGAAGAAGAACTGCTTTACTATATAGAAAATAATTACCCCGAAATCTATTCAGATATCAGAGAAAAAAAATCTATTGACGATACTCTAAAAACAAAGATTTTAACGGCATTGGATAATTTTAAAAAAATTTTTGTAGAAGACTGATAATTTATGCCTAATTTAAAATCTATAAAAAGAAAAATCTCCAGCATTAAAAATACGAGGCAGATTACTAAGGCTATGAAAATGGTTGCCGGTTCAAAGTTCAAAAAAAATCAGGCGGCTATGAACGAATATAAAGCTTATGCATCGATTTACGACGGCATTATTGGTAATATTAAAAATAACAGCGTGCTGCGTCTTCATCCTTTTTACGGAAAAAATGACGGAAAAGACAGCAAAACCGGCAAAAATATCGGAATAGTAATAATCTCGACGGACAGGGGCCTTTGCGGTTCTTTCAATATAAATCTTTTTAAAATATTTAACGAAGAAATTAAAAGCAAAGGTTTAGATGAAAACAAAATAAAAATATACGTTCTGGGTAAAAAAGCGTATGATTTTTTTAAAAAAAATAATTACGATATATCTTTTGGAATGCTTTATTCCGACGGCGATTCAATATTAAATATTGCCGGACTTTTATGCGATGCATTTATAAAAGATTTTGAAAATGAGAGGATAGACGAAGTTTATATAATATCTAACCTTTATATTTCTACTCTTCAGCAGAGAGCATATTCTGAAAAACTTTTGCCTTTTGAGGTTCCAGACGATAATATATCATCCGATAGAAGCGGCGGTTATATAATAGAAGAAACTGCCGGTTACGAAAACGAAATAATCGATAAAATTTTTAATAATTATTTACGTACTAAGATTTATTCCAAAATTTTGGAATCATTTGCCGGAGAACAGGCTTCCAGGATGAACGCAATGGATAATGCTACGAGGAATGCAGGCAAATTAATAAATAAACTGACGGCATCTTATAATAAAGCAAGGCAGACGGCGGTTACGCTAGAAATTTTAGATATTATAAACGGAGTTAACGCGGTAAAATAAATTTTTGATTTTTAAATTATTGGGAGAATTTATAAATGAACGAAGGTTATATCGCTCAAATAGTCGGTCCGGTTATAGACGTTAAGTTTGAAAATAAAAAACTGCCGCCTATTTTCAATGCGCTGTATTTGACTAATCCTGCTATAAACGATAAAGAAAACAATTTAGTTTTGGAAGTAACCCAGCATCTTGGCGAAGATACGGTTAGGTGCATAGCTTTAGAATCCACGGACGGTTTGTCGCGCGGAATAAAAGTAACTGACACGGGGAATAAGATAACCGTTCCTGTAGGTAGAGAAGTGCTTGGCAGAATATTTAACGTAATAGGGGAACCGGTAGATGAACTGCCGGAAGTCCATTTTAAATCCAGGCTTCCTATACACAGACCAGCTCCTACTTTTGAAGAGCAGTCCACAAACGTGGAAATATTAGAAACGGGTATTAAAGTTATAGACTTACTGGAGCCTTACTTAAAGGGCGGCAAGGCGGGTTTGTTCGGAGGCGCTGGAGTAGGCAAAACGGTTTTGGTTATGGAATTAATTCATAATATCGCTATAGAGCATGGGGGTTTTTCCGTATTTGCAGGCGTCGGAGAAAGAACGAGGGAAGGAACAGACCTCTGGACGGAGATGAAAGAATCGAAAGTTTTGGATAAAGCGGTATTAGTTTACGGACAGATGAACGAACCGCCGGGGGCAAGAGCCAGGGTTGCGCTGTCGGCTCTCACCATGGCGGAATATTTCAGGGACGAAGAAAGACAGGACGTATTAGTTTTTATTGATAATATATTCAGGTTTGCTCAGGCAAATTCGGAAATAAGCGCTCTTCTCGGAAGAATACCTTCCGCAGTCGGTTACCAGCCTACTCTTGCTACGGATATGGGCGAACTTCAGGAAAGAATAACAAGCACAAAGAAAGGTTCAATTACCTCTGTACAGGCGGTTTACGTTCCGGCGGACGATTTGACCGATCCTGCTCCTGCTACTACGTTTGCCCATTTAGACGCGACTACGGTTCTTTCAAGGCAGATAGTCGATCTTGGCATTTACCCGGCAGTAGATCCGCTCGATTCTACGTCGAGGGCGTTAGACGCAAATATTATAGGAGAAGAACATTATACCGTCGCAAGAAGAGTTCAGGCCGTCCTTCAGAAATATAAAGAACTACAGGACATAATAGCGATCCTCGGCATGGACGAACTTTCGGAAGAAGATAAGCTGATAGTAAACAGGGCAAGAAGAATACAGAGATTTCTTTCCCAGCCTTTTTTTGTGGCGGAAGTTTTTACCGGTTTTCCCGGAAGATACGTGCCTTTAAAAGAAACGATACGCGGTTTTAAAGAAGTTTTAGACGGCAAACACGATGAACTGCCGGAGCAGGCTTTTTATATGGCCGGCACTATAGACGAAGT
>JAJZYC010000192.1 GCA_021806125.1 bacterium | reverse complement strand
TTCACTGCTCCTATAGTTTCGGCTTCCGCGCTTAAAGAGGGCATATGCTTTAAAACTTCGGTTTTATAAGGCTGAGTAATATTTGCGCCTTTCATGCCGAGAGCCTTAAAGCCGTTAAATGCGGCGGCAAACTTTTCCGGAGGAACGTCAAACATCCCGTAGCATAGATTTGCGTCGAGGAGTTTATTGAGAGAGCCGTGTATCAGGGGAGAAAGTGAATATTTAATGTTGTAACCAAAAATACCAGCTAAATACGGCGGCGCAAAAAGACGGACATCTTTTTGTTCTTTCATATTAAACGCCCATTAGTAATTGTTTTAACAGGTAATCTATTTTTGCCGCTTTTTTATCGTCGATAAACATATAGACGTATCTTTCTATATCCTGAATCGCTTTAGTTAAAGACTGCCTGTCTCCTTTGTTCAAAATATTAAAATCGACGGGCACTTTATCCGCTTTATTCCCAAGCTGTTCCTTTAATATTTTTTTAACGGAATTGACCAAATCCGCGCCCTTGATTGGTTCGCTCTGCGGAAGGTCTAGTTTGATATAACCGCTTTGCAATAAATTATAAAGCGTTTTTAACACGAAAAAATCGTTTTCCACAGTTAAGGAAAGAATCTGGTTGACGTTTCTTTTACCGTCCACCAGCGAAAGAACGTTCCATATCGAAGGAGTAAGGGAAAGCGGCCTTAGATTGCCGCCCCTGTTTGTGATTACCGCAGGAATATAATTTTTTGACGGAATAACTTTAGTTATTACCGCCAGTTCGTCGCGCCTTTTTTTGCAGTCCGCCAGAATAGGCGATAAATTCATGGGAGTTGCGAAATTAATAATCTCCGGCAAAGGCTTTTCGTCGAAAGCAAATTCTCCGTTCGTCAGAAAAAGTATATAATTTAAAGTTTCCGATATATAGCTGGATGTAAATTCATGTTCTTTAGATTTAGATATAGCTTCCGATTTAAAGAAATATATATCGAAGCCTGCCGTGGTTTTGTAATATGTCCGGTATTTTTCAAGCATCTGCAAATAATCCTGCTTGCTCATGTCGAGGAGTTTAATTACTAATTTTTCCAGAATGTTATTGTCGGAAATAGAAAGGAAATTTAACATTCCCTCTTTTATAAAAAGTTTTGCAGCAAAATTTTCGAAACGCAGGTTCAGCACCCCTGTTTTCTTTGAGATTTCTAAGAATTTTAATACGTCAAAAAGTTCTAAGTTTGTAATATTTCCTTTTACGTCCATAATAACGGCCTTATTTTTATTATAATTATATTATTTTTTTTATTTGTGGATTTCTAATTCTCTTATTAAATGAAATATAAACCTGTTAACCACAGCTACGAATACGGACCCGAAAAACAGAACCGCCCCTATCAGGAAATAAGATAAATTTATATTATTAAGGGACGAGATAAAGAAAAATGCGCCTGTTTCCGCCAAAAAGAAAAAAAACATAAACACCCACATTATGGTAAGCCATCTACCGACGAATCCGCCTGGTATTCTGTTTTTTAGGGAAGCCGCTATAATCATATTCATAAACATTATTAATGCGCCCAGCACGACTAACAGATAAAAAATACCTTTAAACGTAAAAATAGAATTTAGATACGGCGACATCTTTTCCTCCTCCATTTTTCTTATTTAAAAAATTAATATTAATTTAATAATACAAAATAGAAATATTTTTTTCAATATATTTTTATATAACGTTGATATTGATAATTTTTTTCGTTTATTTTATAATTATTTTATGGACTCAAAAGAAAAAAATATAAACGATTTGACATTCGAGGAAGCCCTGAAAAAATTAGAAGAAAATGTTTTAAACCTTGAAAAAGGAGATCTCGGCCTTGACGAATCTATAATAATTTACGAAGAGGGAATAAAATACTCGGATTATCTCCTTAAAAAGCTGGACTCCGCAGAAAAAAGGGTCGAAGAATTAAGCGCAAAAGAAGATGAAGGCGGCGTACGGCCTTCTTTAAATACCGAACCTCTAAATATATGAACGACTTAGCGCTATATATCGAAAACGGCAAGAAATTAATCGACGAGTTCATTAAAGCCCATTTTATAAAAAAGCATTACGATAAAAAATTTCCGCATAACAAATTTTCTCTTGCGGACGCTATGCTTTACACCCTGACCATGCCGGGCAAAAGAATAAGACCTATAATTCTTTTGCTTTCCGCCGAAAGTTTAGGTTTTTATGATAAAAAAAAATTGCTGCCCTTCGCTTCTTCCCTTGAACTTATACATTCTTATTCTTTAATACATGACGACCTGCCTTCGATGGACAACGACGATTTGAGAAGAGGGAAGCCCACAAGTCATATAGTATTCGGAGAGGCTACGGCGATACTTGCGGGAGATGCCCTACTCGCCGAAGCTTTCGTTATGCTCTCGGACAAAGATTATATCGAAGAATTCGATCCTGTAAAAATTATAGAAATCGTAAGTGAGTTTTCCTGCGCCGCCGGAGCAGGCGGACTCGTAGAAGGACAGTTTCACGACGTTAATTCTTTCGGCGAGCATTTAGATTTTGAAAAAATTGAATATATAAACGAAAAAAAAACGGCTAGCCTTATTGCTTCCGCCTGCGCGGCAGGGGCGATATTATCCGGCAATGACGAGAAGACCGTATCGGAATTCAGAAAATTCGGCGGCTATATCGGAATGGCTTTTCAAGCTGTCGATGATGTTCTCGGAATTACTGGAAATAAAGAAATTTTAGGAAAAACGGCCGGCATAGACCGAATAAACAACAAGCTCACTATGGCTGAAAATATAGGGCTCGAAAGGACTCGCAAATTAATTGAAGAATACAATAAAAAAGCAATGGCGCACTTAGAAAAAACCGGCGCGGAAACCGGTATGTTCATAGAATTAATAAAATATCTTACGGACAGGATAAATTAGAAATATAAATACCTATAATGTTCTTAGAAAAAATAAAAAATCCGAACGACCTTAAAACGTTGCGTCTCGAAGATTTAGAAACGCTTGCGGCAGAACTTAGGGAGGAAATTATATCCGTATGCTCTAAAAACGGCGGACATATCGCTTCCAGTCTTGGCGTCGTCGAACTGACGATTGCAATTTTAAAATCTTT
>JAJZYC010000011.1 GCA_021806125.1 bacterium | reverse complement strand
CCCGCCGATAGAGGAATCCACATTAACGGAAATCTCCTCCGGCGTTCCGCATGCGATTATTCTGCCGCCGCCGTCTCCGCCTTCCGGTCCCATATCGATTATATAGTCGGCCGATTTTATTACGTCTAAATTATGTTCAATGACTATTACGGTATTGCCTGCTTCTACTAAGAGATTCAATATGTTCAAAAGTTTGCTTATATCGTCAAAATGAAGTCCTGTTGTAGGTTCGTCGAGTATATAAAGCGTCTTATATTGTCCCGGCCTCGACAGTTCTTTCGAGAGTTTTATTCTTTGAGCCTCGCCTCCGGACAGCGTAGTCGCAAGCTGTCCTAAATTTATATAATCTAGTCCAACATCGATTAAAAACTTTAGCTTATGCGCGAGAGCCGGAATCGCATCGAAAAATTCATAAGCTTCTTTTACGGTCATGTTCAGGACGTCGTAAATATTCTTATTCTTATACGCAATTTCTAAAGTAGGTCTGTTATATCTTTTCCCCTTGCAGACATCGCACATTACATAAACGTCCGGCATAAAAAGCATTTCTATTTTTTTTACCCCGTCGCCGCTGCAGGCCTCGCATCTGCCTCCTTTTACGTTAAAACTGAATCTGCCGGGGTCGTAGCCTCTCGCCCTCGCTTCTTTTGTTCCCGCAAAAATATCCCTTATGAGCGTAAATATTCCGGTATAAGTAGCCGGATTAGACCTAGGCGTTCTCCCTATGGGGGACTGATCTATATTGACTACCCTGTCGAAATATTTTACGTTTATTATATCATCCGCCTCAAACTTTTTAAAATCTGATATATACCCGTTTTTATAGGCCGACAACGCCTGATAAAGCGTATCTATTATCAAGGTGCTCTTTCCCGACCCGGATACTCCGGTAACGCATATAAAATTATTCAGCGGAATTTTAACATCGATATTTTTCAGGTTATTCATCCTGGCGCCTTTTATTTCCAAATAACCGGATAAACTGCCCCTCCTGAAACCGGGCATATTTATTTTTAATTTTCCGGTTAAATATTTACCGGTTAAAGAAGCGGGATTTTTAATGATTTCTTCCGGAGTTCCCTGAGCTACTATATAGCCTCCGTTTTTACCCGCTCCAGGCCCCATATCGATAATATAGTCGGATTTAAGCATAGTAGCTTCATCGTGTTCTACGACAATAAGCGTATTGCCTTTGTCCCGCAAGTCTATAATCGTTTTAAGAAGCCGCTCGTTATCCCGCATATGCAGGCCTATGCTCGGTTCGTCCATAACGTATAGAACGCCTGTTAAACCTGAGCCAATTTGCGAAGCAAGTCTTATCCTCTGCGACTCTCCGCCGGAAAGCGTTTGGGCCTGCCTCGAAAGAGTCAGATATTCAAGCCCTACATTGGTTAAAAATTGCAGCCTGTCTTTAACCTCGTTTAAAATTTTAGCCGCGATACCGGCTTCGTAATCGCTTAAATTCAAATTTTTAAAAAAACTTAGGGCATCTTTAATGCTTAAGTTTACAATTTCGGCTATATTAAGTCCGCCTACCCTGTAACTGAGGGATTCTTTCTTTAGCCTGAAGCCGCCGCACTCTGGGCATATTTTCTCGGCTTTAAATTTTCTTGGGTCCAGCAGGTAATTCCCTTCGGCTATATTTCTTTCAAGCATGGGCATGATGCCTTCCCAGTATTTTAAATGGAACGATTTATCGTCGTTCATCGCGTCGTAAAATTTTATTTTTTCGCCGCCTGAGCCGTATAATATCGCATGCTTTATATCTTCGCTTAAATCCGCGTAGGGAATATCCGGAGCAAAACCGTAATGTTTCGATAAGGCGTTTATAATTTGATTTTTATAAACAGGGGTTGAGTTTTTGAAAATAATTATCGCATCTTCCTTAAGAGAAAGATTTTTATCGGGAATAACAAGGTCTTCGTCAAAATATTCCTTATAGCCCAATCCGCCGCATTCCAAACAGGCGCCCTGCGGGCTGTTAAAAGAAAAAACCGACGGTTCCGGTTTGCCGTAACTTATATTGCAGTCTAAACAAATCGAGTTCTCGGTTAATATCTCTTCCCTGTTTTCATATTTCAGCTTTAAAATTCCGGAAGATAATTTTAAAGCAAGTTCTATGGAATCGAATAATCTTTTTTTATTTTCTTCTTTTATGACTAATCTGTCGATAACCAAATCGATATTATGTTTCTTTTTTTTATCGAGATTAATCGGCTCGTCTAAGTTATATTCTTTACCGTCGGCATATATTCTGTAAAATCCGTGTTTAAGGTAATCGTCGAACTTTGCCCTGAACTCGCCCTTCCTTCCGATAACTATCGGAGACAAAACTATCAGTTTTTCCCCCGCTTTATTCGAATAAACCGATTCCACCATCTGGTCAACGGTTTTGGGCTCTATTTTTTTACCGCAATTATAGCAGTACGGAACTCCTACTCTTGCAAAAAGAACTCTGAGATAATCATAAATTTCCGTAATAGTTCCTACCGTAGAGCGGGGATTTTTGCTTACCGATTTCTGTTCTATGGAAATAGCCGGCGAAAGTCCTTCAACCGAATCTACATCGGGTTTGTCCATCTGTTCCATAAATTGCCTTGCGTAAGAAGACAGGGATTCCAAATATCTCCTCTGCCCTTCGGCAAATATAGTGTCAAAAGCCAAAGAGGACTTGCCGGAGCCTGAAAGGCCGGTTATTACGACAAGTTTGTCTTTCGGGATTTCTAGGCTTATATTTTTTAAATTATGCTGTCTTGCGCCTTTGATTATTATCTTTCTGTCCATTTATTTCTGTTCTCCGATATCCTGCGGACTAATTTTACCGACTCCAGCATACTTTCGTAATCCGCCGTATTCTTGCCGGCGATATCATAAGCCGTTCCATGCACGGGAGACGTTCTTATAATCTTCAGTCCGGCGGTAACGTTAACCCCTTTGTTAAAAGAAAGAAGCTTAAACGGTATAAGCGCCTGGTCGTGATACATAGAAACTATTAAATCGAAATCTTTATATCTTTTCGCAAAAAAACTATCCGCCGGAAAAGGTCCTTCTATATTTTCGTTTTTGTTCCGAAATTCTTCGACGACGGGTATTATATAATCTTTTTCCTCCACGCCTATCCTGCCGTTTTCTCCGGCGTGCGGATTTAAACCTAATACGGCGATTCGGGGATTTTTTTTGCCGAAATCCTTTTTTATCCAGTTAAGCGATATATTTATTATATTTCTTAATAAATCTTTTGTTATTTTAGCAGGAACTTCCGATAACGGAATATGAATAGTCGCAAGAGCCGTAATTATTTTTTTTGAATAAAAAAGCATTGCAAAATCGTCGGAACCGGTTAAATACCCTAACAGCTCGGTGTGCCCTCCAAACCTCGCCATTCCCTTAAGCATCATGTCTTTATTAATTGGGGCTGTCGCAAAACCGCATATTTTGCCGTTTAGAGAAAAATCTACCGCCGTTTCTATATACCGTTCGACGTCTTTTGCGTATTCGGGATTAACCGTTCCTAATTTAACGGAATCGTAAGACTTTGAAGATAAATCTATTACGTTAATTTTTTCGTTATTATATGATTTTTTAAGAGACGATTCAGGACTGATTAAGTTCAGCGGCGTGTTTGTTTTTATTATCTTTTTTGATACATTGGCTATATGCTCGAAAGAACCGAAAATAACAGGTTTGATACATTCATTTTTCCCGGCAAAATACTTCGACGACTTTATTGCAATCTCCGGCCCTATTCCGCCGGGGTCTCCCATTGTAATGCCTATAAAACAGTTTTCCTTAACCAATTTAAATTTTTATTTATTACGCCGCAATCAATATCTTGACGTAAGAATTTTTTCTTGCCTTTTTTAAAATCTTTTCAAGGTATTTATTTGTTTTATATTTTTCTAAAATAGAAAATATTTCAGGTCTTGCCTGTTTAAAGGTTTTAAAAGACCCCATCTTTTTCCCGATGGATTTTAATACGGCGTAACCGAACTTGGTTCTTATAACGCCGCTTACTTCTCCTACATGCAGTTTAAAAGCCGCGTCAGAAAAATTGGGAGAAAGTTTATTTTTATAAATATAACCTATTCTTCCGCCGTTTTTTTCCGAAGGGTCTTCGGAATACTCCCTTGCAAGCGCAGAAAAACTTTTGTTTCCGGATATAGCGGTCTGCCTTATTCTGGAAATTCTTTTGTATATTTCTTCTTTTAATTTCTTATCGGCATTTTTAGGTACGGCTAAAAATATAAGCTTCAAATCCACTTTGGGCTCGCCTCTGAATTGTTCTATATTTTTTTTATAATAATTTACCAGCTGGCCCTTAGTTATAACCATCTTATTGCCATAAACTTTTCTTAAAAGCTCGACTTCCATAAAGTGGCTTTTAACTTGTTTTATATAGGCTTCTTTGGTAATGCCCCTTTTAGCGAGAAAGTTAAAAAATTGGCTTACGGTAAAATTATTCGCAAGGGCTACGGCTTTAATATATGCGTTTAATTGTTTCGGAGATATATATATAGCCGCTTTCTCCTCTTCCTGCTTAATTAAGATATTGCCAACCAAAAGATTCAGCACATCTTTAGTTTTGGACATTGTAGCCGAATCCGACTGCGTAAAAATTCCCTGCGATGCTTCATTCTGCATCTGCTCGTAATCTTCGAACGCCTGCCTGTTAAATTTAGCGAATTCATATAAAGTTATAGGTGTTTTATTGACCACGGCGATTATCTGGTCCACTATTACGGCATCGGCGTCTTTCAATAATGCCGAAAACGAAATAAACGCAAAAATACCGACGATTATAAATATCAAAATTCCGTTTTTTTTTATTGCATTCATCATAATAAAATCTTGTTTTTCCGCTTAATCGGTTATATTAACTGCAATACAAATTTAATTTTCTGGATTACCGCTTCGCTCTCGACCTCCGGTCTCGTGAAGTTTTTTTGAAACTTTCCCGCGAAAGCGGTAATCCAGAGTTGCTCAATTAATATATTTAATATATTTTTCAATATTAAGCTATCTTTAGTTCAGCATTACGCCGGTTATATTACCCCTGCTTTTTACCTGCCGCCGGAGCGGTAACCGTCTTCTTTTCCGGAATATTCTGATTTATGCCGGAATTTGCAACCGGTAAATTGTTATAAAAATATTTCACCTTTGATTTTTTTCTTAAATTTTTCACAAAAGCCTTTAAAATTTTTGAAGCGTCTTTTTGCTTCATCATCATAACTATTTCCCCTTTGACAGCGGAAAAAGGCTTAGGCTTGCCTGTTACTACGTTATTTAATTTTATTATATCGAAATGGCTGCCTACTTTAACTATTTTTGAAATTCCGCCTACTTTTGGGATACTGAAAGCGGCGTTATTAAATGCAGGGGTCGTTTCCTGAAATTTTATCCAGCCGAGGACTCCGCCGTTTTTACCGTTAGTAGCGGTGGAATATTTTTGGGCCGCTGCTGCGAAAGGCTTGCCGCCGCTGAGCATTTTGTAAACAACCTGCGCCTGTTTCTGGGAATTCAGCTGTATATAGCTTACGTTGATTTTAGACGGCAGATTAAACGACAGGTAGTGTTTTTTATAATACGCTTTTGCGTCCGCATCCGTAATATTGACTTTGTTTGCCACTTCTTTATGCAATAAAAGCTGGACAAGCAGTCCCTTTCTAAAATCTGAAATCTGCGACCTATAAGATTTAGATTTATTTATTCCTTCCTTTAAGGCTTCGTTGACTAAAATTTGCCTGTCGACAAGGCTTTTGAGAAGCCTTTTCTCTCCTGCGGGCGTTTCGAGGTACGACCTCAACGCCGGCGGAAATTTAGACATTTCCTGTTTAAACTTAGCCGCCGTAATATTTTTTCCGTTAACCGTCGCGATGACTTTGGTAGATGCGGACTGTTTTTTAGCGCATCCGTATAAACCCATCGATATAACGATGGAGAATAAGGCGATTAATAAAATCGAACCTTTAAACTTTTTCATTTTTCCCCTCTTTTAATACATAAAAGTTAAAATTAAATATATGAATATCTTTAAATAGTAACATAGCTATATAAACGTTGCAAGATAATTTTAGCTTCTTCTAATCTGTCCCGACTCAAAATCTCTTTCTTTAATCTTATTTTTATTTTAAACTCTCCAATAAAGTTAAAAATATACGACGACGAAAATTCTTTATCGTTTACAAGTTTAACCAGAGCTTCAAAAACCGTACCCGCCGATTCATGAAATTCTAATACGAATTCTTTTTCTTTTATTTCAAGAAGCTGAACCTTCGAATTTTTCATATAGCTTTTGAGTTCTGTTATTTTCAGAAGATTCTCGACGGGAACCTCGATTTTTCCGAATCTGTCTTTAAGTTCGGTTCTTATTTTATCGACGTCGCTCCGGCTGTTGCAATTCGAAAGTTTTCTATAAACGGACATTTTTATTTTACCTTCGCTTATATAGGAATCGGGAATATAGGCCGATAAATTTACCTTTACCTCGGGAACTATCTGCGGAGGTAGAACGACGCCCTGTATTTTTTCTACCTCTTCTTTAAGCATCTGCATGCACATTTCAAGTCCTACGGCGTTTATATGTCCCGATTGCGCTCCTCCGAGAATATTACCTGCCCCTCTTATCTCCAAATCCGCCATTGCAAGTTTAAAACCGGAGCTAAGTTCGCTGTAATCTTTAATGGCGTTTAGTCTTTTTCTTTGTTCGGCGCTTAGGTTATCTTTACCGTTTTCCAGAAGAAGCAAACAGTATGCCTGTATATGAGACCTTCCGACTCTTCCTCTAAGCTGATAAAGCTGGCTTAAGCCGAATTGTTCGGCATTATTTATAATAATCGTATTTACATTGGGATTATCCAGCCCCGATTCTATGATTGCCGTCGAAAGAAGCATATCGTAACCTTTATTGTAGAATATATGCATAATATCCATAATTTGCTCGGAATCCAGCCGCCCGTGAACTACCCCTATTCTTATATCCGGCATTATTTTTTTAAGCCTGTTATAAACCGTGTCTAATCTGGATATTCTGTTGTCGATGAAATAAACCTGGCCACCTCTGTTTAATTCTTTAAAAACCGCATCTTTGATAATACCGTCTTCATATGATTCTATAGACGTAATAACGTTTTTCCTGCCGGAAGGAGGGGTGCTTATGATGCTTATATCTCTTATGCCAGACATCGAAAGATACAGCGTCCTGGGGATAGGCGTCGCGCTCATAGCAAGCACGTCTATGGAATATCTTATTTTTTTTATTTTTTCTTTCTGGAGCGCACCGAATTTTTGCTCTTCGTCTATAATCAAAAGGCCTATATCCTTGAACTCTATCTTTTCGGATAACAGTTTATGCGTTCCTACTATTATATCTATGCTCCCGTCTTTAATTCCTTTAATTATCTCTTTCTCTTCGTTTTTCTTAATAAACCTTGAAATACATGCTACTTTTACGGGATATTTTTCAAATCTTTTTTTAAAATTATTGTAATGCTGGTCAACTAAAAGAGTTGTGGGAGCCATTAAGGCAACCTGCTTTCCGTCCATGGCGGCTTTAAAAGCGGCCCTTATTGCGACTTCCGTTTTTCCGAATCCTACATCGCCGCATATCAGCCTGTCCATAGGCTTACTGCCGCGCATATCCGAAAGAACTTCCTTTATCGCCTTGGCCTGGTCGTCTGTTTCTTCAAAATCGAAACTTTCCTCGAATTCCCTATATTCCTCATTTTCTTCGGAGAATGCAAACCCTCTTTCGGCCATTCTTTTGGCATACAAAACTTTTAAATCTTCGGCTATCTCTTCAATTCTTTTTTTTGCCTTTATTTTTGCTTTTTCCCACGATTTGTTTCCGAGCCTGCTCAATACGGGAGAATTTTCTTCGGAAGAAGCGATATATTTATGAAGCAGAAATATTTTATCGGACGGAACAAAAAGCTTATCGCCTGCCTCAAAAATAAGCGCAAAATAATCGGATGAAATTCCGTTAACCGTAATTTTTTTTATTTCGACGAATTTTGCTATGCCGAATTCGTCGTGAACTACGAAATCGCCCGGATTAAGTTCCTCTATATTTTTAAAATAATCCGCACCTGCCGCTCCGCGCCCGGATTCAGGCGTTAAATCCAGATGCTCCCTGAAAAGCTCTTCGCCTTTAATTATAAAGAGCTTATGCTTCTTGGATATAATGCCGGAGGAAATATCCCCCGTCGAGATTTGAAAACGGTCTCCCGCTTTATCCGCGCCTAAGCCAATAGACCCGAAAATAGTCTCCAGCCTCTCTTTATGAATTTCGTTCTTTGACGCTATTATTATACGGTATCCTTTTTCGATCAGATTAATAAAAATTTTTCTGATTAAAGCCAAATTCAATTTTCCGTCTTTATATTTTAATTTTGCGATAAAATCGATACTGCCGGATTCTATGGAGGACGATAATCTTCCTATAGGATTATCGGGGCCTTTAAGGCCGCAATATACCGCTGATTTTTTATAATTATAATAATAGAATTCGCCTAAATTATTTAAGGAAATATTTAAAAGATTTTTATTAAGCATATCGCGGTTTAGCGCATCTAAAAGTTCAGTTTCCGGTTCTTCTATATATAAGACCGGGCTTTCCAATACGTCTAAAATGTTCAGTTTCTTTTCGTAATAATCCGGCTTGACCGGAAATACGGTAAAGCCTTCTATATTTTTAAAACTTACCTGCGTATTTAAATCAAAATATCTTATATCCTCGACGGTCTCGTCGAAAAAATCTATCCTTGCCGGATAAGGGCTGTCCGCGTTAAATATGTCGATAATACCGCCCCTGACCGCAAATTCGTTTTCGTTCTCTATCTGAATCGTTTTCTCGTAACCGTAAGAAATTAACGTACTTATAAGATTTTCTCTGGGAAAATTCAATCCTTTCTTTATATGTATAAAAGAATTTAAAAGGCTGTCCGGTTCCGGAACTTTAGAAAAAAAAGAAATCGGGGTCAGTATTATAACCGCATTGCTATTATGCTTTAAATCGTACAGGAGGCTTACAGGAATTATTTCTTCGCAAAATAATATTTTTTTCGCGGAGAAAAATGAAAGATTTTTATATAAATCCTTAGCAGAGGCAAAACTGTCGCATAAAAAAGCGTATGTTCCGCCTCTATTTGCTATAGATAAAGAAATATCTAAAGAAAAGGCCGCAGGTGTTTTTAATTTTATCGAATTCAAATCAATGCTCTATGGCAATTCCAATCTATAACTTTAATACCGTTGAATAGAATTAAAGTTTTGCTTCTTTAATCGAAGCCTGCGCCGCAGATATAATTGCCACCGGAACCCTGTAAGGAGAACAGCTGACATAATTAAGATTCAACCCGTGGCAAAATTCAATCGAGCTCGGATCTCCGCCGTGTTCTCCGCATATTCCGAGTTTAATATCCTTTCTGGCGGCTTTGCCTTTGCTTACGGCAATTTTCATAAGTTCTCCGACGCCGTTTCTATCTAATTCCATGAAAGGGTCGGTTTTCAGTATATTTTTATTCAGGTAATCAGGCAAAAAAGAACCTATGTCGTCTCTTGAAAAACCGAAGGTGGTCTGCGTAAGGTCGTTAGTACCGAACGAGAAAAACTCTGCCTCTTTAGCTATTTCGTCTGCAACCATGCACGCCCTCGGCAGTTCAATCATCGTGCCTACAAGATATTTAAGTTTCACGCCGTATTTCTCCATTACTTCGGAAGCCTTTTTATCCACAAGTTCTTTTAGTAATCTTATCTCTTCATAAATTCCTACGACCGGTATCATAATTTCAGGCATTATTTTATTGCCGTTTTTATGGAATTCGCATGCCGCTTCCATAATAGCTTGAACCTGCATTTCATAAATTTCCGGATAACTGACTCCAAGCCTGCAGCCTCTGTGCCCAAGCATAGGATTTACTTCGTGAAGAGAAATAACCTTGGATTTTAACCTTTCGTATGGAATGTTCATAATTTCGGAAAGCTCTTTTATATCTTTCTCCGTTTTTGGCAGAAATTCATGCAGCGGAGGGTCAAGAAGGCGGATATTGACGGAGTATCCTTTCATTTCTTCGTATAATTCGAGAAAATCGGATTTTTGCATCGGCAAAAGTTTTGCGAGAGCTTTTTGCCTCTCCTTGAGGTTTTCGGAAAGTATCATCTCCCTTACCGCTTTTATCCTGTCTCCCTTAAAAAACATATGTTCCGTTCTGCAAAGCCCGATTCCTTCCGCTCCGTAATCTCTTGCAACTTTGGCGTCCTCCGGGGTATCGGCATTGGCTCTGACGTGCAGTTTCCTAAATCCGTCGGCAAATTTCATTATAGTTTTAAAATCTTCGTTTATCTCCGGTGTTATCATCTGCACGTGACCCGAATAAACCTCGCCGTTGGAACCGTTAAGAGTTATAACGTCGCCTCTTTTTATCATCCTTCCGGAAACGGTTATTTCGCCTTTCTTTTCGTTTATTTCAAGAGAAGAACAGCCGGTTACCGCGCATTTGCCCATTCCTCTGGCTACGACGGCGGCATGAGAGGTCATTCCGCCTCTTGCGGTAAGAATCCCTTCCGCCACGCTCATTCCGTGTATATCTTCAGGCGAAGTTTCCATTCTGACTAATATTACTTTTTTACCCTTTTTTGTTTCGTCTTCCGCTTCTTCCGCAGAGAATACTACGTCGCCGCTCGCCGCACCAGGAGACGCAGGCAGTCCTTTTGCCAGAACGTCTTTTTTGGCGCTAAGGTCAACCGCCGGATACATAAGCTGAGCAATAGAATAGGGGTCTATCCTTAAGACAGCGGTTTTTTTATCTATCATGCCTTCCTTTTCCATATCGACGGCAATTTTAACCGCCGCCTTTGCGGTTCTCTTGCCGGTTCTGACCTGAAGCATATAAAGTATATTTTCTTGAATCGTAAACTCTAAATCGAGCATATTTTTATAATGTTTTTCCAATAATCCCGCATATTCAAGAAGGTCTTTATATACGGCAGGCATAGCATGTTCGAGCGAAATATCGGATGGATTTTTCTTGGAAAATTCGTTTACCGGCTGAGGAGTCCTTATTCCGGCTACGACATCTTCTCCCTGCGCATTAATAAGATATTCCCCGTAAAAACCGTTTTCCCCCGTGGAAGGATTTCTTGTAAAAGCAACTCCGGTGGCCGAAGTTTCCCCCATATTTCCGTAAACCATGGATACTACGTTTACCGCTGTCCCCCAGTTTTCTGGAATCTTATTTAGTTTCCTGTAGGTTATAGCCCTTGGAACGTTCCACGATTCAAACACCGCGGAAATGCCCATCCACAACTGCTCCTCCGGGTCTTCCGGAAACTTAATTCCTTTTTCTTTTTTAACTACGCTTTTAAATTCGTCTACAAGGATTTCTAAGTCTGCATCGCTTAATTCATTATCGTTTTTTACCGATTTTTCTTTCTTTTTATTTTCAAGGAGCGATTCCATAATGCCGGAATCTATTCCAAGCACTACGTTTGAAAACATCTGTATAAATCTCCTGTAAGTATCATAGGCGAATCTCCGGTTGCCGGACTTATTTATAAGCCCTTTTATCGTACCTTCGTTTAATCCGAGATTCAGTACGGTATCCATCATTCCCGGCATAGAAACTCTTGCTCCGCTTCTAACGGAAACTAAAAGCGGGTTTTGGGCATCTCCGAACTTAGACCCCATTGCTTCTTCCATTTTTTTTATATTTTCTCTTACCTCGTTCTTTAATTCATCGGGATATTTCTTATTATGTTCATAATAGAACGTGCAGACATCGGTGGTAATAGTAAAGCCGGCGGGAACTCTTATGCCGAGGTTAGTCATTTCGGCAAGACCCGCGCCTTTTCCTCCCAACAGATTTTTCATAGAACCGTCTCCGTCCGCATGCTTGTTGCCGAAAAAATAAACATACTTGCCCATAACGCCATCCTCCAAGTAAATAAAATAAATAAATGATATATGATATTTAAAAAACGAAAGCGATTATTATAAATCTAAACCTGAAAAATCGCAAAAATTTTTAAGAAAATTAAGTATGCTATTTAATAATCCGAGTCTGGAATTTTTAACTTCTTCTTCTTCGGTTAAAACCATAACGCCGTCGAAAAAACCGTTAACGGGATGCACTAATTTATACATTTCGTTTACCGCTGCGGCGTAATCGCCTGATTTCAATAAAGGAACGGCATTTTTTTGAACCGATTTGAATACGGCAATAAGCCGGACTTCCTCAGGCATAATTAATTTGTTTTCATCAAAACCGGCGATTTCGGAAAATTTATAGGTAATATTGTTAATCCTTTTATACACCTGCGATAATTCAAAAACTTCTTCGTGTTTCTTAAATTTTGAAAGAAAATCTATTTTGAGAAGAGAAGCGTAAAAATCGCCGGTTATTTCGGCAGTTAAAACCGCCGTTATTTCATCGGGTTTATAACCGCCGGAAAGCAGATGGTTTTTAAACCTGACATACGCAAAATTCATAAAAGCGGTTTTTAATTCGTCGGCATTTAATCTGCGCTCTTTAAAAAATTCGTTAAAATAAAAATCGCATACGTCGCTTAAATTAATTTTATATCTTTTATCTAAAATAATTTCTATTACGCCTATCATAGCCCTGCGCAGATAAAAAGGGTCGGATTCTCCCGTAGGGAGTTTTTTTAACATTACAAACGAAAGAACGGTATCTAATTTATCCGACAAAGAACACAGCGCCGATAAGTCGTTCGATGGCAGGATCTTTTTTTTCGCCTTTGAAACAGGATAATAATGTTCTTCGATAGCCAGCGATACTTCCGGGCTTTCTTTCGACGCATTCGCGTATATCCTGCCCATTATGCCCTGCATCTCAGGAAATTCATATACGACATGCGTCGCAAGATCGAATTTCAATAATCCCGATGCGGTCTTGAAATCCGACAGTATGCCGGAAGGAAAATTCAGCTTTCCTGCTATAAAAATTCCCAATTCCCCGATTCGCTCCGTTTTTTCGAAATACGAGCCTAAACCTTGATAAAATAAAATATTTTTTGTTTCTTCGACAAAATGGGGCGGCTTTTTTTTGTTATCTTCTTTAAAGAAAAATTCGGCATCGGCCAGCCTTGCGGTTAGAACCTTCGAATATCCGGATTTAATATTGTTTTCTAAAGACTCTTTAATGGAGGGTGCTGGATTCACGTCGGCCACGGCGGCAAAATAAGACAGCAGGGAGCCGTTTTTGCTTAACGGAAAAAATCTCTGGTGTTTGCGCATGACAACCGACAGCAATTCTCCCGGAACCGACAGAAATTTTTCGTCGAATCCGCATATTATAGGATAAGGGGTTTCGGTTAAGCCGGTTATTTCGTCTATGAAATCGTCGTCGTATTCCGGCATATCCGCATTTACTTTCTTCGACAGCGATTTAATCCCGGCTTCTATATATTTTTTTCTATCGCCGTTTTTTAAAATTATGCCGGTTGAAGACACGGCGTCAAAATAGTCTTCGGAACCCGAAATTTTAACGGATTTCATTTTATAAGAAAGCGTTTCCGCAATATACGTCCGGTTTGACGATTTAATATCTCCAAAATTAAACGGCGCATTTTTTCCGTCGAATATAGACAATATCCAAAGTATAGGCCTTGGATAACGTATTTCTTTGTCGAGCCAAAACATCGTTTTTCTGAAAGGAATTTTTTTAATAAACTGCGGAATATTTGCCGTTAATAAATCCCTAACCGGCATACCTTTTATACGTTTCTTATAAGCCGTATAAACGCCTTTTTTCTGGTTTAACGGATAAATTTTTTTGTAGTCGGAAATTTCGTTCTTCTTCATGAACTGCAAGAGCGGCGCGGCGGGAACGCCTCCGTGATAAGATATGCCTACCGGCGGACCTATGATTTCTACCTCTCTGTCGGGGGATTTTAATGGCAGTCCTTTAATTAAAACAAACGTGCGCCTCGGCGTCGAAAATACCTCTATATCCGGCTTTTCATTAAGCATTATTTCGTTTTCCAAAAAATTTTGGAGAATGTTTTTTAATGCCGCAGGTATTTTCCTTACCTCGTCGTACGGAAGCTCTCCCGAACCTATTTCTAATAAATATTCGCTCACGGTAATTATCGGATTTTATTTTATTATTTTTTATTCAGTTTATTCAGTCTTTATCGCCGTAACCGGTATAAAGCCTAGCGCATCCTTCGGCAAGCGCCCTTACCTTTAATATAAAATTCATTCTCTCCGATACGCTTATAAGCCCTCTTGCATCGAGCATGTTAAATGCGTGGGAACATTTAAGGCAGTATTCGTATGCAGGCTTCACAAGCTCTTTCAGTTTAAACGAAAGCAGTTTTGTTGATTCCGCTTCATATAAATTGAATAATTTATGCAAAATTTCTCCGTCGGCATATTCAAAACTGTATTTGGAAAATTGCAACTCGTCGTCTTTATGGATATCGCCGTATTTAAAGGAATCGTTCCATTGAAGGTCGAAAACGCTATCTTTATTCTGAAGAAACATAGCAATTCTTTCTAACCCGTAAGTAATCTCTATAGCCGGTTTAGAAAGCTCTACGCCGCCTATCTGTTGAAAATAGGTAAATTGCGTTACTTCCATGCCGTCGAGCCATACTTCCCAGCCCAGGCCCCATGCCCCAAGCGTGGGAGACTCCCAATCGTCTTCAACGAACCTTATATCGTGCTCGTTCGGATTTATGCTGATGCTCTTAAGGCTGTCTAAATAAATCTCTTGAATTCTACTTATATACGGCTGTATAACGACCTGAAACTGATAGTAGCGTCCTAACCGGTTTGGATTTTGACCGTATCTTCCGTCCGTAGGCCTTCTGGAGGGCTGAACATAGGCGGCTCTCCATTCTCCGCAGTCGAGGCATTTAAGAAACGTGTAAGGCGCAAATGTAGCTGCTCCCACCTCGATATCGTAAGGTTCTAAAATTACGCATCCAAAATCGGACCAGAAATTTTGGAGTTTAAAAGTTAATTGTTGAAAATCGGGGGTTTTGATAATTTTTCCTCTTTATTTAGAAAATTTATTATACTAAAGGGCGAGCATATTTTCAATAGATTTTCTTGCCTGGATTCTAACGTTTTCGGGAATTTTTATAATATTTTCCATATTCTCCAGAGAAATTATAATGTCGTCGAGATGGGTTTTTTTCATATTCGGACAAACTAGTCCCGGGTTGGAAGGGATAAAAACTTTATCCGGGTTCTCCTTCTTCATTTTATACATTATTCCCCTTTCGGTTCCTATAATAAAATACTTAGCGGCCGATTCCCTCACGAACTTATACATGCCGGATGTCGAAGAAACATGGTCTGCGGCGTCTATAGTTTCGGGGGCGGATTCGGGATGAGCGACGAATACCGCTCCAGGATATTTTTCTTTCAGGGCTTTAATGTCTTCCGGTACCGTTCTTTTATGGGGAGGACAAAACCCAGGCCAGCTTATTATTTCTTTATCGGTAAATCTTTGGACATAGCTTCCGAGGTTTTTGTCGGGAACCATTATGACTCTTCGGGCGGACAGCGAGTTTACGACTTTTACCGCATTTGCAGAAGTACAGCATATATCGGAAACAGCTTTGCATTCGGCAGACGTGTTAACGTAGGCTACTACCGGAGCATCGGGGTAATCTGCTTTTAAATTAACGATGTCTTTTGCGGTTATCATATCTACCATGGGACAACCGGCATTTTCGTTAGGAAGGATAACCGTTTTATCGGGATTCATTATAGCGGCGCTTTCGGCCATAAATCTAACGCCGCAAAATACTATAATATCGGCATCGGTTTTATTGGCTTTAACGGAAAGTTCCAGAGAATCCCCTTGAAAATCGGCGATTTCCTGAATCTCGTCTCTTTGATAGTTATGCGCCAGCAGTACCGCGTTCTTTTTTTTTAAAAGCTCCTTAACCGCCTTCTGCTTTGCTTTTATATTTTCTAAATTATTATTATTGCGGTTATTCATATTTAACCTTGCACTGTTCTTGGATAATTTTTTAACTTGTTTATAACATTATAACATATTATAATTTAAAACTAAACCCAAAAAAACACATAAAACGGTATCAAGGCGATGGATTTCAAAACGGAAAACGCGGCTGTAGCCGACGAATCCAAATATAAATACAAAAGAATCTTAACCGGGGACAGGCCTACCGGACCGCTACATCTGGGGCATTACGCCGGTTCTTTAAAAAACAGGGTGAGGCTTCAGGCTCAATACGAAACTTTCATCCTGATAGCCGATATTCAAGCGCTTACGACTAATTTCGAACATCCCGAAAAACTCAGGGAAAATATTTTTCTTGTCGCTTTGGACTATCTTTCTGCGGGAATAGACCCGAAAATATCCACTATAGCAATACAGTCTATGATACCCGAAATTTCCGAACTGACGACTTTTTTTTCCATGCTTATTTCGGTAAATCCCTTAAGGCATAATCCCACGATTAAAACCGAGGCTAAGGAAAGGGGTTACAAGGAACTAACTTACGGTTTTCTGGGTTACCCCGTAAGCCAGACTGCCGATATCGCTATTTTTAAAGCCGACCTGGTTCCAGTTGGAATAGACCAGCTTCCGCACATTGAACTTGCCAGAAAAATAATCAGAAAATTCAATGAATTGTACTGCGGCAAATTAATCGAGCCTTACGCCCTAATAGACAAATTTCCCAAACTCGTCGGACTCGACGGAAATCTTAAGATGAGCAAGTCCTATGGGAACGCGATTAATCTTTCCGACGATTTCGAGCTTATAAAAACTAAAATAAAATCCGCCTTGACCGACAAGAACAGGATACATCCAACCGACAAAGGGAACCCTGAAATATGCACTATCTACTCTTATCATAAGGCTTTTTCGACTGATACCCTGATAAAGGAAACGGAATACAACTGTAAAAACGGAAAAATAGGCTGCGTCAAGTGCAAGGAGAATCTGCTCGAGGTTATTAAAACGCTTCTTGAACCGATGAACGAACGAAGGGCATATTACTTAAAAAATAAAGACGAGATATGGGATATTCTGTTTGCCGGAACTAAAAAAGCGAAAATAACCGCTTCCGAAATCATTAAAGAAGTTAAGGAATCGATGAAAATATTGTATCCGCCTATATGATTTTACTTATTGCAAATAAACCGGTTTTGATGTTATTATAAAGATATAAATTACCGCTTATTCTGCAAAAGTTCACAAAAAAATTAATGGAGGAATTATTACAAATGGCAAACAAACTTTTTATTATGCTTCAAAATACTACCCCTTCCAATCCGCACTCGCTCGGAGCGCCTTTTTTTCAAGCGGCGGCGGCGGCGACTATGGATTATGAAGTAGAAGTCGTACTAACGGCGGATGCCGGTCTTTTAATGAAGAAAGGCGTGGCCGAAAATCTCAGGGTTAAAGAAGGCAGTCCTAAATCGGTCTATGATTTTATTAAGGATGCTTACGAAGCCGGTGTCGTTTTTAAAGTATGCACTCCCGCTTTGGAGCTAAATAATTTTACCAAAGATGACCTTATAGAAGAATGCAGCGGCGTCGTCGGGGGCGCTTATGTCGTCGAAATGGTAATGGACGATAACGTTAAAACGCTTTCGTATTAAAAATAAAAAGGGGTCAGTTCAGACATTATTCATATTGAGCGCGTATTCCTTAACCCCTTCCAAGAGAGTAAATCTGTCTAATATAACCGTTTCGCAGGGCATAGATTCGACAAAAAGGCTGTTCTGGACAAGTCCGCCCGTAAGATATATCTTTTTGGGCTTTCTCGCAAACCTATGCATAGATATACATACGCCCTTAATTAATCTTGCGGCGACTGTCCCTGATTCCTCTCCCGCTGCCACGAGGTCGAAAACATGGCCCATTCCTAATAGTCCGCATGTTGCAGTTATAAATTCCTTTTGAGGCTCGATATTGGAATAATCGACGTTTAAATAATGTC
>JAJZYC010000010.1 GCA_021806125.1 bacterium | reverse complement strand
TGCTCAGACTAATATTATGGGGACGTTAAATCTTATTAAACTTTCCAACGATATCAAGGTAAAGAAATTTATTTTTTCTTCTACGGGCGGCGCTATATACGGCGATACGGACGTCAGGCCTACTCCCGAAAACCACCCGGAATGGCCGCTGTCTCCTTACGGAATAGCAAAACTTGCAACGGATAAATTTTTAAATTATTACAGCGAAGTATTCGGACTTAAATATGTATCCCTTCGTTACGGAAACGTTTACGGTCCGAGGCAGAATCCTCACGGAGAAGCCGGAGTCGTAGCGATTTTTTTAAATAAGATGCTTAACGGCGGACAGCCGGTCATTAACGGAGACGGAAATCAAACCCGCGATTACGTTTATGTTAAAGACGTCGTTAAGGCGAATATTTTATCGCTGGAAAATACGGATAAAATCGGAATATATAATGTCGGCACCTCTATAGAGCTCAGCGTGAACGATTTATTTAAAGAAATTAATAAAAATTTCGATAATAAATATAAAGAGGTTCACGGACCCGCTAAACTCGGCGAACAGAAAACAAGCTGTTTGAATTACGATAAAATTAAAAAAGATATGAATTTTATACCGGAAACTGATTTTGGCGAAGGAATTAAGGAAACATATAAATGGTTCCTACTCAATAACCGGAGGTGAATACAATGGCAAATAAGCCGATAAAAAAAGAAACAAAGAAACCATCGACAAAAAAGAAATAACTTTTATTCAAGATTTTATTTATTTTATTTTGGGTCGGGGTTAATGCAATATATAAAATTTGCTTTTATCTGCTGACCCAATTATTTCCTTTCAACTTAAACCTATACGGCAGTAAGGCGTGTTCTGCGGCGTACCCTACGCCTATTCTAGGCGTCTCGATAATATCTTCCGCCGTTATATTTATATTCCTGTCTTCAAGCCAGATATCCAGTTTATTTTTTTTATTATCTATATTATTATTATTTTCGCAGACGGGAATACCGTTATGCCTTAAATCTATTCCGAGCGCTATAGTTAAAAGACCGGGACCGGACGTGAACCTGCTGATCCCGACTGCGGTTTTATTTTTACCTGTTTTATTCTTTAGCTTGGATTTCCCCGCTTTAGCTCTTTCTTTTCTCATAAGCATAATGTCTAAGCCTATTTCCGGCTCTACAGCCCTTATCAAAACGGCGTCGGCGTTATTCTCCCTGCCGGTTACTACGTTGAATAGATAATACATGCCGTAGATAAAATAAACGTAGGCATATCCGCCCTCTTTGTAAAGGTTTTTATTTCTTTCGGTTTTGCGGTTGCCGTATCCGTGGGATGCCTTATCTATGGCCCCTAAGTATGCCTCCGTCTCGACTATTTTTCCTCCGGTAATCCCTCCCCCGCCGATATCCGTCAATAAATATTTCCCAATAAGTTCCTTTGCGATTTTTACCGTGTCTTCCCTGACGTAAAAAGATTTGTCCAATTTCTTAAAAGCCATCTCTATCCAGAAAAATTTATAAAAAATACTTGTTTCTATTTAAGAATACTTGAAAAAGTTCTATTAACATAGGTATCGAATCGGCAATTAAATTTACGTGTCCTCCAGGCTTATGATGCCAGTTCACACTCTTTTCTTTTACCTTTATGCCGTTCAAAAGCGCTATATAAAGTATTTCGACGTCAAACGAAAAGCCTTTTATTTCGGATTTTGCAAAAAGCTTTTTTGCGGTCTGCATCCTGAACGCCTTGAATCCGCACTGCGAGTCGAAGAAATTTATTCCTAGAAGTTTTGATTTAATCAGGCTGAATGTTCTGCCTACCAGATTTCTGAAAGGCGGTTGAATTATAACCGAGCCTTCCGGCAGATAGCGGGAACCTATTATAGCGTTCGTTTCCGGTTCTTCTTTGAATATGTCTATAAAAGCCCCGATTTCAGATGGGTCGGTCGATAAATCCGCGTCCATAAAAAAAACATATTCGTTTTCTTTATCCGCGGACATAACGCCTTCTTTGACCGCGGCGCCTTTACCGCTTTTAGTTATAGTAATGACTCTTAAGTCGGCCGAAAGGGTATCTTTAAGCACGCTTAAAGTTCCGTCCGTGCTTCCGTCGTCCACGACTATAATTTCGTAAATATATTTTTTAGGCTTCAGATACGACCTTAATGCGATTATAGTCTGTTTGATTCTTTTTTCTTCGTTGTAAGCCGGAATTATTATGGATAATGAAGTCTTGGCGTTTTTATATTTTTTGTAATCTAAATTTTCGGTCATATTTTTTATTCCTTAATAAATATATTATAATGTTTTGAAGCAATATACAATTTAAAAAATTTATATTTATAGTATAATATATATTTAATATGGCTAAAAATCCGAAATTCACGATTCTTTTATATCATAAAATAGGAAAATATCCTCAAAACGCAAAATTCCCGGGGCTTTATGTTACGGAGTACGATTTCGACAGGCAAATCAAATATTTAAAAAATAAGGGATATACTTTTTTGACGCTTTCCGAACTTAAAACTTTATACGATTATTATTACAAAGCAAAGGAAGCCGGTTCGCCGGATTCGCCGCAACTTATTAATTTAACCCCTGTCCTCGAAAAGAAAAAGTATGCGGCTATTACATTTGACGACGGCTCAAAGTCCGTTTATTCGGGCGGATTAAAGGTCATGAGGAATAACGGGGTCAAAGCTACCGTTTTTATGGTTCCCGGACTCATAGGCGGGCTTAACGAATGGGATATGAAAAACGGGGAAAATAGGGACGAAATGCTTGACTTATCCGAGCTTAAAGAAATGTTTGGATGGGGCATAGAAATAGGCGCCCATACCATGACCCATCCCCGTCTTACTAAAATTTCGCCTGAGGAAGCTTTTAACGAAATTTCTCTTTCAAAAAAAAATCTGGAAGATTTATTGGGAGCAAGCGTAAATTTTTTTGCCTACCCCTACGGAGATTATACCGAAGAAACGGAAAAGCTGGTTGAAAAAGCGGGTTTTTACGGCGCATGTATTACTAAAACCGGCATAGTAAAAAAAGGGGCGGATTTTTTCGCGTTAAAAAGAGTTGCGGTAAGACATAATACGGATTTTTTTAAATTCAAAAGAAAAATATGGAAAGTAAGGCTCTTTTATTAAATTAATACCTGCTCCCTATATAGGTATAAATATGAACATATTAATAATAAAATTAAGCTCTATAGGCGACTGCCTTCTTGCTACTCCGGCAATAGAATCTATTAGAAAGGGGTATCCCGACAGTTTTATTACGTGGCTCGTAGAAGATAAAGCCGGAGATATCGCTCTTTTAAACCCACATGTAGATGAAGTCTTAATTATCGATAAAAAAAAATTCAAAATCAAGGACTATTTATCGTTAGTTAAGAAATTAAGGAAGCGCCGTTATGATTTATCGATAGATTTGCAGGGGGTTGACAGAACGTCTATTTTTGCTTTTCTAAGCGGAGCGCCGTTGAGATATACCGAAGAATATGCGGACCTCGGGTTTTTAAGCAATAAAAAGATTGCAAGGAAAGGAAGGCCGCCGGAACATGCCGTTCAATTTTATCTTTTTTTAGCCTCCGGCGTGGGCGGCGAAAAAATAAAAGAACCTGAGCCTACGCTCGTAACGTCCGAAGAAGATAAAAAATTCGCTTCTAATTTTTTGGAAAGCAATTTTCCAAAACCGGCAAAAAAAGAAATATTTATAGGAATAAATCCTACCGGAGCATGGAAGACCAAAAGATGGCCCCTTAGATATTTTATTGAGATTTCTAAAAGATTGATAAATTCTTTTAACGCCAATATAGTAATATTTGGAGGCAAAGGCGAAGATTATCTGGCGGACGAAATCTTAAAAGCTATAAACAGCCCTAAAATTGCAAGCGCGGTCGGCAGGACGACTTTGAAGCAGGCCAAGGAACTCCTTGCGGGAATGGATTATTTTATAACTCCCGATTCCGGACTTATGCATATCGCATCTTCGCTCGGCGGGCTTAAAACGTTAGCGCTGTTCGGACCTACCGACCCGGCGCTGACCGGTCCGGTCGGAAAAAATTTTACCGTTTTAAGAGACAATCTTATATGCATACCGTGTTTTAAAAAAGAATGTCCGTTAAATAAAATAGAAAATAATAATTTGACGGAATGCGTTTTATGCATGAAAAGAATTTTACCCGATGACATTTTTAATATAATAAAGCGGGATTTGGAAATAAATAAAACAGTATAGAAAAATAAAAAATAATAAAACAACCTTGAAATATTACCTTTTGCATATGAAGGATTCGGATAATATAAAAGATTTCTTGATATTCGGACATAACTATATAGGCGACGTTCTGACGCTGACCCCGGCCATCCGGGCGTTAAAAATGAAGTTTCCGGAAAGCAGGATTACCGCCGTAGTTTCTAAAAGCGCCTCGTATGTTTTGCGAAGAAATCCGGATATATTCAGGATTATAGAGACGGAGAAAATTAACGGGATCGGGGGCATTGCCGGTATTTTTAAGCTGTTGGTAACGCTTAGCGGCATCAAAAAAAAGAACGGGCATAGATTTTACGCCTGCATTAATTTTTTAACGTCTTTTAAATTTGCTCTTTTAGGATTTTTGTTTACTAAAAAACAGGTTGGGCAGAAAAAGTTTTTAAATAATTTTTTTTTGCGCGACCGTATAATATTCGATAAAAATTTAAATAATACAGATAAATCTTTAAAATTTATCGAACCGTTTTATATAAACGCCGGAGAAAAATATTTCGACAGGAACTGCGTTTATAACGTCGAAGACGGCGATATTAAAAATGCAGAAAATATTTTAAAGAATTCGTTTAACGGTTACGGGATAAACATAGATGCGCAAAATTTTAAATTTGTCTTATTTTCTCCAGGCTCCACAAGGAAATCTAAAGAAGCAGACCCGGATTTGTTTTCACTCTTTGCGGATTATTTAAATAAAAAAGGTTTTTATACCGTAATTACTGGAAGCAGTAACGACAAGCAGACTTCTAAAAAAATTTACGATAAAATAGAAAATAAACGTTTAAACGCGGATTTAACCGGTTTAACCGATATTTATACCCTCGGCGGGTTGATTAAAAAGTCGTTTTTGTCGGTCTGCGTAGATAACGGAACAATGCATTTGTCTTCCGCGATAAATACTCCGGTAATAGCTCTTTTCGGCTCTACCGACCCCGCCGTCTGCGCTCCTTCGGCCGGCAATGTTTACATAATAGATAAAAAAGCGGAATGTTATCACTGTTTTTATAGGGATTGTCCGAAAGACGGTTTTTATATGCGCGGTTATCCGGACTGCATGGGGAATATTATGCTAGAAGATTTAACCGCCGGATTCGAGTTTTTATTAAATTCAGGTGAAAATTCTAAATAAATAAACATAATTATAAAAAATGAAAATTTCAGGTTTTACTTTTATCAGGAACGGCATTTTAATGGGATATCCCTTTAAGGAGTCTATAATGTCTGCCCTTCCTTTAGTAGAAGAGTTTGTGGTCGTGGCATGCGAAAGCACAGACGATACTAAAAAAGAGCTCGAAAGATTAAGAGACGAAAACCCGAAAATCAAGTTAATAGATTCCGATTGGAATGTTATAAAAAAGAGCGGCAGCATAATGTCGGAAAAGACGAATATAGCAATAAAAGAAATTACGGGAGATTACGGACTTTACGTTCAGTGCGACGAAGGCATTCACGAAAAAGACTACGATAAAATAACCCGCGTGCTCGAGGATAATATTAATAACATAGATATAAAAGGCTTTGTCTTCGATTACATACATTTTTTCGGAGGGTATTTTTCCTATGCGAAGAAGTCGGAAAAAAAGTTTTTTTACGACAAAGAAGTCAGGATTATAAGAAACGACGGAACCGTTTTTTCATGGGGGGACGCTATGGGTTTTAAGGATGCCGGCGGGGTAAAAATAAATATCGAAAACAAAAATGCCGTCCCTCTTAACGCAAATATGTTTCATTACGGCAGGGCAAAAAATCCCGCCGGTATGTATAAAAAAGACAGGGAAATGGAAAGGCTTTATAATTTCAGGATAATAAACAGGTTAAAAAATTGGGTTTCGAACTACGACCCGCGGGTGGATAAATATATATATTCCGATTTCAGCTGGCTTGAAAGAATTGAAAGAAAAAATATCGATTTTCACCCTGCCCCTTTCAGGGAGCTTGCGTCTAAACAGGATTGGGATATAGACGATTTTAAGACATTTATGAAAGAAAAAAAAGGGACGTCGCAGTTTTTTAAAATGCTGATATACAGATTAGTAAAAGATTTAATAAACGAAACGTCGAACGCGGCAAAAAAAATAAAAGCTTTTTTAAAATTACGGCAAAGTTAATGAAAATTTTAGAATTCATAACCCCTTCAAACATAGGCGGCGCAGAAAATTACGTCGTTAATTTATCCAAAAAATTTGCGGAAAAGGGACATGAAGTTTTTATTTTATCGTCGGCAGGCGAAAGCGGCAAAAATCCGGAATTATCGGTTTTAAAATTTTTACAAAGCAGCGGCGTGCCTTTTAAGATTACTGCCTGCGGTTTTAAATATAATCCTGTAGCAATATTAAGAATTGCGTATTTTATAAAAAAGCACAAATTCGATATAATCCATACGCATCTGTCGAAAGCAAATTTTATCGGAGCATTGGCCGCCAAAATTGCCGGAATAAAATCCATATCGACCGCGCACGGGCTTAACAAAAAAAACCAGTATAAATACAGCGATTATGTAATATGCGTTTCCAATGCAGTAAGGGAAAACCTGATTTTGCAGGGGATGGACGGCGGAAAGCTCGACGTTATTTATAACGGAATAGATACCGAAAAATTTAATCCCGAAGCGGAAGGACTCCCTCAAAAAAAATACGCCTCCTCCACCGCCGTTTCGGAAGCAGGCGGAGGTAGACCTTTTAACGTTGGAATGCTCGCGAGACTTTCCCGCGAAAAAGGAGCAGGACTATTTTTAGACGCCGCTAAACTTGTTCTGCTTAAAATACCGGAAGCTAAGTTTTTTATCGCTGGAACGGGAATTATGAAAGACGAGCTTATTAAAAAAGCTAAAGATTTAGATATTTATAATTCGGTATATTTTTTGGGGTTTGTCGGCAGTAATTTAGTTTCTTTTTTATATGAACTGGATGTCGTAGTTGTTCCATCCCTGAAAGAAGCACTTTCGTTTGTTCTCTTAGAGTCGATGTCTATGGAAAAAATAGTAATTGTTTCCGATACCGGAGGCATGCCGGAAGTCGTAGAGGACGGCAGGAACGGTTTTATAGTAAAGAGCGGCGATATAAATGCTATTTATCAAAAGCTGGTTTTCGTGTATAATAACATAGATACGGCAAGGGAAACGGCTAAGGAAGCCAGAAAAACGATTATAGAAAAATTTAATATACGGGATTGCGCCGATAAAACGCTCGATTTGTTTTCAAGATATGTCTAAAGAACTGCTTAATATAATAAAAAAATTCGACAGGGCGAGAATACTTGTAGTCGGGGATATTATGGTTGACCATTTTGTTTACGGAACGGTAAGCAGGATATCTCCCGAAGCCCCGGTTCCCGTCGTTAACGTAAAATCCGAAAAGCTGATGCCCGGAGGAGCGGCAAACGTAGTAAACAATGCGGTTAAACTCGGCGCTAAAGTTTACGTAGCGGGAGTCGTAGGAGACGATTATAACGGAGATATCTTAAAGCGCTTAGTGGGCAAAACCGGCGGGAAAAATAAACCCGAAGCAAAAATAGATTCCTCATACATTCTGACTTTAAAAAACTTTCAAACCATTATTAAAACCAGGGTTATTGCGCATAATCAGCAAATCGTTAGGTTCGACAGGGAAAATAACGGCAAATTTACGGCTCAGGTTTACAAACGTCTTATGGAAGGAATAAAAAAAATAGCGGACGATATAGACGCCGTTATAATTTCCGATTACGGCAAAGGACTAATAGAAAGAAAATTTTTTTCTTCACTCGTGAACTTTTTAAGGGAAAAGAACAAATTTATCGCTCTCGACCCTAAGGTCGAAAATTTTAAATTTTATAAAAACGTTTCTATTTTAACACCTAATATTAATGAAACATCTGGAGGTTCCGGAGTTAAAATTAACGACGAGAAGACCCTTGAAAAAGCGGGCAGGACGATTATTAAAAAAATAAAGCCGGATTATCTGCTTATAACCCGAGGCGAAGACGGCATGTCTCTCTTTAGCGGCGGGTCAAATAACGGAGGCAAGCCTTTGCATCTGCGCGCGCGGGCAAAAGAAGTATATGACGTTACGGGAGCCGGAGATACCGTTATTTCTACTCTTGCGGTTGCAAAAAGCGTCGGCGCAAGCATTTCCGACGCCTGTTATATCGCGAATGCCGCAGCAAGCATTGCCGTATCCCAGCTAGGCACATACGCAGTAGGAGCAGACGAACTTGCGGCGCTGTTAAGTTCGGATTAAACAGCCGGACCGGTTTTAAGGTGAAAATATAATAAATTATTAAATTCCGTTAAATATTACTAAATGCAGAAACTTATTAACGTAGGATTCGGAAACGTAGTCTTGCAAAGCAGGGTGGTGGCAGTAGTTTCCCCAGGCTCTTCTCCTATGAAAAGACTAAGGGATAGCGCTAAAGACGGCAACAATTTAGTAGATGCTACGGAAGGAAGAAAGACTAGGTCGGTGATAATTACCGATTCGGGGCACATTATACTTTCCGCTCTTAATACTTCAACCATTATAGCAAGATTGGAAGACAAAGATTAAGGAATATAATCATACATGGCGGACGAAAAAATCATAGAGTTTGAAGATAGAAGACTGCATACCGACGGGAGACCCAAGGGCTTAATCTTTGCGGTTTCGGCGCCTTCGGGTACCGGCAAGACTACTTTATGCAATATGCTTTTGAAGGAATTTAAAGACATAAAACCTAGCGTTTCCTTTACGACCAGAGCAAAAAGAAACGGTGAAGAAAACGGAATAAGCTATCATTTTATTAATGATGCGGAATTTGATAGAATGATAGAAGAAGGTGAATTTATAGAATGGGCTAACGTTTTCGGCAAAAGGTACGGAACGGCATATAAATCGATTTTTAATCCGGAACGTTTATCGGATATTCTATTAGAAATAGACGTTCAGGGGGTCGAAAAACTTCTTAAAATATATTCGGATACTGGAAAGCCCGATAATTTTTCCGGCGGCGATAATAATAAAACCGGGTCGAACCGTCCTATTACCATATTTATTACGCCTCCTTCATATGAAGACCTCTGCGCGAGGCTGAAAAAAAGAGGCGGATTAGAAGACGCCGAATTAAATAAAAGGCTGAATACTGCTTATAATGAAATTAAAAAAAGCGCGGTTTACGATTATATTATTACAAACGACGATTTAAACGAGGCATACTTAAAACTAAAATCTATCGTAATTGCGGAAAGATGCAAAAATTTGCAAAAGAAATAAATCTGGATTCCCGCTTTCGCGGGAATGACTTATAAGAGTTTGAGATTCAGCCTTGCGTCATTCCCGCGAAAGCGGGAATCCAGAAAATAGAAAATAAATTCCCGTCGCGGGATTAAAGCTTTTTTAATAATATAAAATTAAAATTATAAGGAGAAAACGTCAAATGGCAAGAGTAACTATCGAGGATTGCTTGGTTAATGTAGAAAACAGGTTTGCGCTTGTAATAATAGCCGCAAAAAGAGCAAGACAGCTTATGGAAGGAGCCCAAACTAAAATAACTTCTAAGAATAAACCTATCGTTGTTGCGTTAAGGGAAATAGCAAAAGGCTACGTGGGGGTAAAACAGAAATAGCGGCTTTTTTCCGCTATTTCTTATAGCATTTTTTACGGCATTATATTTTATACTTTATTCGGATAAACTATGGCCCCTTCAAACGAAAATCTTGTTACCGTAAATCCTTCAGGCGATTTTAGCTCGCTGAATAATCTTATAGAACTATTCAGAAACAATATAAACAGTATAGACGACGTGAGTATGGAAGAAATTCACGGCGAAAAGTTCAGGCTGTTTAAAAAAGCTTATAACTTCTCTAAGAGAGTTCATCAAGGCCAAAAAAGGGTATCAGGAGAACCCTATCTTACGCATCCGATAGAAGTTGCGGCTATCGTTGCCGGATTAAGAATGGATTGCGCTTCCGTGGTTGCGGCGCTTCTTCACGATACCGTAGAAGATACTTTAACCACCATAGAAGACATAAAGCAGGAATTCGGGGATGAAGTAGCTTTTATAGTTGAAGGCTTAACCAAACTCGGAAAACTATCCTTTAAGAGTTCGGAAGAGCTTGAAGCCGAAAATATAAGAAAGATGATAGTCGCAATGGCTAAAGATATAAGGGTAATAATTATAAAATTAGCCGACAGACTGCACAATCTGCGTACGCTCGACGCCCTTCCCAAAGAAAAACAAATTAAAATTGCCCAGGAAACGTTAGATATTTATGCGCCTCTTGCCAACAGGCTCGGAATATTTTTTATAAAAAGCGAGCTTGAAGACCTGTCTTTTAAATATTTGAATACCGAAAGCTATAAAGACCTGTCTTTCAGGATAAATAAAAAAAAGACCGAAAGAGAAAAATATATAGAAAAAGTTACCGGTATTCTTAAAGAAAATTTAGAAAAGCATAACCTGAAAGCGGAAATTTACGGAAGGCCAAAGCATTTTTACAGCATTTATAGAAAAATGATAGAACAGCATGTCAGCTTTGAAGATATTTACGATTTACTGGCTCTAAGAATCATAGTCGATACGGAAACCGAATGTTACGAAGCCTTAGGCATAGTCCACTCGATATGGAAGCCCATTTCAGGAAGAATCAAAGATTACATAGCGATGCCCAAGGCTAATTTATACCGCTCCCTGCATACGACGGTAATCGGCCCCGAAGGCATGAGGGTCGAAATACAAATAAGAACCAAACAGATGCACTTCATAGATGAATTCGGTATTGCCGCCCACTGGAAATATAAAGAGAATATGACTGCCGAAAAAGAAGACGTCGAGCAGTTTAACTGGCTGAGACAGCTTGTAGAATATCAGAGGGACCTTAAGGACCCGCACGAGTTTTTAGACAGCGTAAAAATAGACCTTTTTCAGGAAGAAGTTTATGTTTTTACTCCCAAAGGCAAAGTCATCGCTCTTCCTAAGGATTCTACGCCTATAGATTTTGCGTATTATATACATACGGAGGTAGGCGACAAGGCCACTGGTGCGATCGTCAACGGCGTGATTGTTCCGCTTAGGCAGAAGCTCTCCAACGGGGATATAGTCGAGATTATCGCTAAAGAAGGCCATCATCCTTCAAAAGACTGGCTGAGATATGCAAAATCATCGAAAGCTATTTCTAAAATAAGAAATTATATAAGGCAGACCGAAAGAGACGAAAGCGTCGAAGCCGGGGAAGAATTGCTGGAAAGAGAATTTAAAAAACTCGAAAATAAAACCGCCGATTTTAAGGAATTAGTCGTCCAGTCCGTGCAGAAACTTTCCCTAAAAAACGAGGACGACCTTTTTGCCGGAATAGGCTACGGCAAATATTCTCCGCAATACTTATTCTCGCTGGTCATGCCCGGTTATAAAAAAACAGACAAACTGTCTTTAATAACAAAAACTACCGGCAGCGTAATCAGTAAAATTCTGCAAAAAATTAAGCCCGGTTCTGGAAAAAGCGAAGCTATCGTGTCTCCTTTCGGGGGAAACCTGCTTTATAAACTTGCTGGATGCTGCCACCCAATACCCGGCGATGATATATTAGGGTTTATATCTAGGGGAAGGGGAGTTATAGTCCATAAATCGGATTGCAAAAATATTATAGGAATAGATAAAAGCAGGCTTATAAGCGTAAGCTGGAAAGAGGGAGCGGGCAGGCAAAATTTATCAGCCGGCGAATTTTTCGAAACGAAGATTAGGATTATAACCGATGATAAAAAAGGTATTTTAGGCGACATAGCTTCTTTGATTTCTGCCAAAGGGGCCAATATATCCAAAGCTCAAGTCAGAACTATTAAAGACGGGAGAGCCGTTCACTTATTCGATATCGAGGTCAAGGACAACAAGCAGGCAGATTCTATTATAGACGGCATAAAATCGATTAAAGGCGTTATAAAAGTAAACAGGGTAGTTCAGTAATAAAAAAATAAAAAGAACATAAAAGGAAAGGCGCCGGATAAAGCAGAGCCGGCGCCGTTATTTTTTTTACTTTTCGCACTTCTTGCAAGTTTTAATACCTAACAATGAATACAGTGCGCAGAAACCGGTTATGCCGGTAATGAGAATTATCAATCCTACGACTATTAATACAATTCCTAAAATTTCGGCGGAACCAACTTCTAAAACGCCTATAACCAGAAGAATTATACCGAGTATAACCCTTATAACCCTGTCGGCAGTTCCTTCATTTACTTTCATTGCCACACCCCCTTTTAAATTTTTTTAAATATATCAATATATAAATATTAATATACATTTAGTTTATCATATAATTTCTTAAAATCAATTGTTAATTTCAACGGAATTTCGGAGCAATTTAGACGGTTGACAAAATAGGGATTAAATAATATAATTATTTATTCCATACAAATTATATTTATTTTTTAAAAAAGGGGAATATTAAAATGTCAAGAGTTTGCAGTATTTGCGGAAAAGGTATTCAATACGGCAACAAAGTATCGCATGCCAATAACAAAACAAAAAAAGTATCGCTTCCGAATTTACATACGGTAAAAGCGGCAGTTTCTTCCGGCGGCAATAAAAAGATTAAGGTTTGCGCAAAGTGCCTTAAAGCCGGCAAGGTCGTTAAAGCCGTCCGCTAAAAGATAAAAAATATATATAACGGACTTAAAGTCCGTTATATGGCCGCTTAAAATTATTTCCTTAAAAACGCTATATGCTCCGTATGGTAAGTTCTCGGGAACATATCCGTTAAATTTATCAGTTCAATCTTATAGCCGGTTTCCGCAAAAACTTTTAAATCCCTCAAAAGAGTCATAGTATCGCATGATATATATATAACGCATCCGGCGTTCAGCGCGGCTATTTTAGGCACCAATCCTTTGACGCCGGCTCTCGGCGGGTCCAGAACTATTAAATCGCATATTTTTTTATTTTTTCCGGCTCCCGCTTTATCGAGATAGTTCCCGGCGTCGGATTCGACGAATTTAACGTTTTTAATATCGTTTAAAATCAGGTTTTTTTCGCCAAGTTTTATAGAGAAGCCGCTTGATTCGACCCCCGTAATATTATCCGCAAACGGAGCTAAAAAAAGGGTGATATTTCCGTATCCGCAATATAAATCTAGAGCGTTGATAAAATTGCGCCCCCTTTCCGCGGTAATGTTTTTCAGATATTCCGTAACGGCGGTTATAATGTTTTCATTCTGCTCTTTGTTGACCTGAATAAAAGTAGGAAGGTCGTACGAAAATTTTTTGTCTTTTACCGTAAAATAATTGCCGCCGCCGCCTTTTTGAGCAGAGTTAATTTCTGCGCCCGGTTCGTATTTAACGGTTTTTCCGCCTTGAAATTCAAAAAAAATGTTATCGGCCCCGGTATTTTTTGCCACATCTTTTGCGAGTTTCGCCAATTGTTTTAATGCAGGCGGATTATCTTTAAAGCCGAATATTATATTTTTTATTCCGGCATCTGCCAGCGTTACATTAGCAATCCTTTTAAAAATAGTATCTTTATAAGTTTTATCCGATAATAGCTTCCTTACGTTTTTTAGCATCCCGTTTATGCTTTCTTGTGCAAGATAACAATATTCTACGTCTATTACATGATGAGTCGATTTTTTATAAAATCCAATGTAAGGCGGCTCTACTTTTAATCCGATTTTTTGCCTGTAATTAAGATAATTTTGATTTGCCGGATTGCTTGTTATACGGACATCGTCGATATTAACCGTATTTTTCAAAGTTTTTTTAAATTCGGTTTTAAAAATTTCCGTTTTCCAATAAATTTCTTCTTCATAGGGCATATTAAGATAGCCGCATCCGCCGCAAAAGCCGAAATGCCTGCAAACAGGCTCGATTCGTTTAGGGGACGGCGCAATGATTTCGACTATCCTGCCGAACGCATAGCTTTTATGTTCGTCGAATATTTCTATTTTTAGGGTATCCCCCGGAACGGCATAGCCGACGAATATAACTTTGGAATTAATTCTTCCGACGCCCCAGCCTCCGTAAGCAATCGAATCTATGTGTATCGTTTCCAACGGTTTCTCCCACTTGTTTTTTTAATTATTATATTATATTATTTATAAGGTTTTAAGTGGAGAAAAATAAAATAAGGAAAGAAATATGAAAGGCATTATTCTTGCCGGCGGCAGCGGAACAAGGCTTTATCCTATAACGCTGAGCGTCTGCAAACAGCTCCTGCCCGTTTACGATAAGCCTATGATTTATTATCCTCTGTCGAGCCTTATGCTTGCCGGCATCAGGGATATTCTTATAATAACGGCGCCGTCCGATTTGGATAAATTTAAAGCTATATTCGGCGACGGGAAAGATATCGGCCTTAACATCGATTATAAAGAACAGCCTTCGCCGGGAGGACTTGCCGAGGCGTTCATAATAGGCATGGATTTCATAGGCAGAGACGACGTCTGTTTAATTCTGGGCGACAACATTTTTTACGGACACGGCATTCCCGAAAAGTTTAATTATGCTAAAGATATTATAAAGCGGAACGGAGGAGGCGTAATTTTTACGTATTACGTCGAAGACCCACAAAGATACGGGGTTATCGAAATAAGCGGCGGAAGAGTTATATCCATAGAGGAAAAACCACGGAATCCAAAATCGAACTATGCGGTAACCGGAGTTTATTTCTACGATAACGAAGCCGTTAATATTGCAGGCTCGTTAAAACCTTCCGAAAGGGGAGAACTCGAAATAACCGACGTAAATAATGCATATTTAAAACGCGGAAAACTTAACGCCGTAACGCTCGGCAGAGGCTATGCATGGCTTGACACGGGAACGCCGGAAAGCCTGCTCGACGCTTCAAAATTTATTGAAATGATGGAGAAAAGGCAGGGACTGAAAATCGGATGCATAGAGGAAATCGCTTATAAAATGAACTATATTTCGGAGGAAGGGCTGATTAATCTGTCGAAAAAGTATATCAAAAGCGCTTACGGAAATTATATTTTAAAAATAATAAATGAAAATAAAGACAATAATTTAATATAAAGGTAAAAAAATACATGAAAATTAAAAAAATTGCCGCGGCGGCCTTATTAACGGGCATATTAGGATTAGGAAGCGGTTTCCTGCTTTCCGGCTGTTCGGGAGTCAATAATTCGTTAGAAAAAGAGCATATTATGAACGACGGTTGTTTTATAACGTGCTATAATAAAACCGGCGGCATGTCGTATAAATATGGTTCCTCCGGAAAATTCGCCCGCATAAAACATAATCCGGACTCCAAAAATATATACGGTTGATTTATGCAGATGAACCTGAACTTCTGGAATATAGCGGACTGGTCTGCATTTGCCTTGACTTTAGCGGGGGTCTGGCAGTTAAGCTCGCATAAAAAGTCCGGTTTCGCCATAAATGCTTTTGCTTCGATAGTATGGGTCGCTGTTGGAATACATTCAGGCTTATCCGGCCTTACGGCTTTAAATATAATTTTAATACTGATATATATCAGGGGTTATATAAAAAAGTAATTTTAGTTTAAAAGCCTTTTAAATTTCAATAAATTTATAGTATAATATTATAATTCAAAAAAAGGCCCCATAGTCTAGCGGTTAGGACGTTGCCCTCTCACGGCAGTAACACGGGTTCGAATCCCGTTGGGGCTGCCATTTTTTTTTATTGCAGCAGGAATAAAGAAAAGCTATTATATGCCTAATATAAAAAATTCTCTTACGCGATTAAGAACCAATCTTAAAAGAAAAATAATAATATTTCAGGATAATTCGATATTTTATTTTTCCAGATGGATTTTTTTCGGAGTTTTAATAGGAGTTATTGCAGGCGTAGGAGCTATGATTTTTAATGCGCTTATAAGGTTTTTCAGATTTATATTTCAGGTTAGCATTACGCATTATTATTCTCCAAGACCTGAACTTATGGGGCAGACGGGCGCGCCTCCGGATGCGCATCCCGTAAGGTGGGCTATCCCGTTAATAATAATGCTCGGCGGTCTTATATCCGGTATTTTGGTTTATACGTTTGCGCCGGAGGCGGAAGGACACGGAACCGACGCCGCGATAGACGCTTTCCATAATAAAGAAGGATATATAAGGGGAAGGGTGCCGATAATAAAAACGCTTGCTTCCGCGGTTACGCTCGGTTCCGGAGGTTCCGGGGGCAGGGAAGGTCCGGTCGCCCAGATAGGGGCAGGATTCGGTTCCGTTTTAGCTACATATTTAGGACTGCCCGTGCCGGACAGGCGGACGATGCTGGTTGCCGGAATCGGCGCGGGCATAGGCGCTATTTTTAAATCTCCGCTTGCAGGCGCAATGTTCGGCGTCGAAGTTTTATATTCGGAAATGGACTTTGAGGGCGGCGCGCTAATGCTCGCCATTATCGCTTCTATTGTCGGATATTCCGTTTACGCATATTTTTACGCGGGCTTTAACCCGGTAGTCAGAACGCCTATGTTTACGTTTTCAAGGCCGGTAATTCTGGTTTTTTATGCGATACTCGGGGTTTTTTTGGCGTTTGCCGGAAATTTTTACGTCAGGTTTTTTTATTTCATCCACGATATTTTCAAGAAAATCAAAATCAAGCCGCATTTTAAACCTATGTTAGGCGGGGCGGCAGTCGGCGGGATAGCTTATTTTTTTCCGGAAATTATGGGCGTAGGATACGGTTGGCTGCAATTGGCGGTATTGGGAAAACTTACGATAATCACCCTTATACTTTTAGGATTTTTTAAGATAGTCGCTACGTCTTTTACGATAAGTTCCGGCGGTTCCGCCGGAGTTTACGCGCCGTCTCTGGTGATAGGCGGGGCTCTGGGAGGTGCGATAGGCGGCATTTTTCATATTTTACTGCCCCATTTAATATATGCTTCCGATATAGCGCCGTTTGTTTTAATAGGCATGGGAGGTTTTTTTGCCGGAGCCGCAAAAACTCCTATTTCGTCTTTATTAATGGTTTCCGAAATGACCGGAAGCTACGGTCTTCTTCCGCCATTAATGCTTGTTTCGGCTATAACTTTTATAGTCAGCGGAAAAAGAAGCATATACCGCAGCCAAAAAAGAAACAGGATGGAATCTCCGGCACACTTTAAGGATTATTTGATTAAGCCGCTCCAGAGGTATTCCGTAAGCGACGTATTAGAAAAGGAAAGCGCCGGCCGCGCTGAAGCTATAGGGCCGGATATGCCTTTATACGAGATTATTAAAATCTTTTTTAATTCCAATTTTTTTATACATCCGGTTATAGATAAAACCGGTAAGATTGTCGGCATTATCAAATACGATAAAGTAAAAAATTTAATGATGACTTCTCCGGACGATTCCAGGACTGCAAAAGATTTAATGGAATCGTCTAATTTACCGAAAATTAAATTGACCGACACTTTAGATATCGCGGTGCATAATTTTTTTAGAAAAAATACCGACGAACTTATAGCAATAGATAAAGAAGGCGGTTACGGCGGCGTTTTAAGAAAAAGAGACGTAGTGCTTGCCATCGAAGAAGGGCAGAAATCGCCTTCTTTATCCGGTACGCTAAGCGGTAGCCTAAATGCGGAAAAGGCGTCGTCGTAAACGGAAAAAAAAGAGGTAAACAAAAATTATGAAATGTGCCCTTTATTACAGCAATAAAGATATAAGGCTCATAGAAAAAGATATTCCTAAAATAAATGACGGCGAAGTCCTTATGAAGGTCGAAGCAAGCGGCATCTGCGGCAGCGACGTCATAGAATGGTATAGAAGAGACAAAGTTCCGCTTGTTTTGGGACACGAGGTTACCGGCGTGATAGTCGAAACCGGAAA
>JAJZYC010000191.1 GCA_021806125.1 bacterium | reverse complement strand
CAACGGCGGATTTTTCTTTTTTCATATCTTTCTTATTTTTACCGGTTGCATTTTTAATGTTTTTTTGGGATAATTATAGCATGGAAAAAATAAAATTTTAGAAAAGTGGGGGGTTAGCTCAGTTGGTAGAGCGATGCCTTCGCATGGCATAGGCCAGGGGTTCGAATCCCCTATCCTCCACCAGTATAAAACCGCAGCGTTAAATTAATTATAAATCAATAAATTAAAATTTAATGGATTTAAGGGGTTTCTATGGCCGCCGAATCATTTATGAAAAGCTTAGAGCGTTTTTTAACGCCGCAGTTGAATGAAATTAAAGGCGAATTGAAGGCTATCAATATTAGAATAGACGCTGTGGACAATAAAATCGACGAGTTAGATAAAAGGCTTACGAATAAAATCGACGAGTTAGATAAAAGGATAAATACCAGAATAGATGCTACTGACCATAAAATCGACGAGTTAGATAAAAATCTCAATATAAGAATAGATGCTACTGACCATAAAATCGACGAGTTAGATAAAAGGATAAATATAAGATTCGACTCGGCGAGCGAGAGAATAAATTCTTTATCCGAAAAAATAGACGTGATAAAAGACGTCGAAAGACTGAAATACGAAGTGCAGGAGTTAAAAAAAGCCAGTTAATTCAATATATTTAAAGACTATTTTTTATTGCTTCCGAAATAATAGAAACGGTTTTGTCTGTATCCTGTGTAGTATGCTTCGAACTTAAAAACATTGCCTCATACTGGGACGGAGCCATAAATATTCCTGCATCTAATACCGATGCGAAAAATCCCTTAAACCTGTTTGCGTCCGATTTCATTACGTCGTTGAAATTGCGAACGCTTCCGCCTTTAAAAAATACCGTCAGTATCGAAGAAATATAATTTATCGTTATTTTATCGTTAAAATTTTTGAGTTCGTCTTTCAGGCTTTTTACTAAATAATCCGCGGCAGAATTTGCCTTAGAAACGGCATCGTCTTCTTCTATAGCTTTTACGGTAGCAATGCCCGCGGCGACGCACACGGGATTGCCGGAAAGCGTTCCCGCCTGATAAACGGGACCCAGCGGAGACAGATATTCCATTATATCTTTTCTGCCGCCGAAAGCTCCTATGGGCAGTCCGCCGCCTATTATTTTACCGAGACAAGTAATATCCGGTTTTAAACCGAATAAACCCTGGGCTCCCCCTAAAGAAAGCCTGAAACCGGTAATAACCTCGTCAAAAATAACGAGCGAACCGTTATCGCGGGCTAAATCCATTAAATTTTTCAAAAAATCTTCTTCCGGTAAAACTACCCCCATATTTGCGGCGACCGGCTCGATTATTACGGCGGCTATTTCCCCTTTATGCGCCGAAAACAAGTTTTTAACCGATAAAATATCGTTATAGGCCGCAACTAAAGTTTCTTTGGAAAGGTTTTCCGGTATGCCGGCGCTTGAAGGAACGGATGTGGTAAGAGCGCCGGAACCTGCTTTAACAAGCATAGAATCGGAATGGCCGTGATAGCATCCTTCGAATTTTATAATTTTGCTTCTTCCGGTAAAACCCCTTGCCAGCCTTACCGCGCTCATTACGGCTTCGGTACCTGAATTTACGAGCCTGACCGACTCTATCGAAGGAAAATGCTTATTAATTAAACCGGCAAGTTCTATTTCCGCTTCGGTTGTAGCGCCGAAACTGAATCCGTCCGCCGCCGAGGACGAAACGGCTTTCACGACTCGTTCGTCGGCATGCCCAAGAAGCATCGGTCCGTAAGACATTACGTAGTCTATATATTCGTTGCCGTCTATATCGTATATTCTGCTTCCATGGGCTTTTTTTATTACAACCGGCGATAAGCCTACCGACTTAAAAGCTCTGACCGGACTGCTGACGCCTCCGGGCATTAATGATTCTGCGCGTTTTACCGCTTTTAAACTTTTATTGCGTTTCATAAAATTTTCCTTATAAGAATTTCCTTCCCTCGTTTTTATTTTTTTTTACGACTTTTTTCGAACCGGCGTTTGCGGAAGATTTAGGAAGATAAGGGGCAAAAAATTTAAAAACTTCCATATTCCAGCCGGGAAGGACGACGTGTCCGCTGTTTTTTGCTATAAAGAGCTGTTTTTTAGATTTAATTAGTTTATATACCGCAAAAGTGCCTTTGGGCGGACAGTCTTCGTCCTTAAGCCCTACCCCGATTAAAACCGGAACTTTAATCCAAGCCGCAAAATGCTTCGTATCCACGTAATATAAAGACCGCATAACTTCGGCTTTGTCTTGGGGATGCTTTTTCAGGAGCGCTTTAACTTCCATATAAGGACCCATTTTTGCGAGAGGCATCTGCACCGGAATATCGCTTAAAAACGGAACATCTCCCGCGGCGGCCGTGACATGGGGGTCTATAGCGGCGTCTATTAAAGGAAGCGCTCCCCCCATACTTCCTCCGGTAACGAATATATATTTCGAATTTATGTTTTTAAAATGTTCGAGGAACCTAAGCGATGCTAAAGAATCCATAACGATTTTTACCATGGAAAAAGTTTTAACATGAAGGATTCCGTTAGTCATAAGACCTGGAAAACCGGGATTATAAACCGCCCTGCTCCTTCCGTGTCCCCTTAAGTCTATAGAAAGAGCCGCATATCCCCTTCTTGCGAAGAAGTGCGCCCAGCCTGGAGTTCCGAATGAGCCGTAACCGTGCAGTAAAAGAACGCCCGGGTATTTTTTGCCTTTAATTCCGTAGGGAATTGCGAAATAACCTTTTAAGAGCAGTCCGTCGTATGACGCCAGCGTCAAATCGTATGTTTCGATTTTATTAATTTTATCGTTATAAAGAGGTTTTAAGGAATAGACTACTTTTTCTTTACGCAGATTCCCATACATCTTATGCCAGAATTTTTTAAACTTTTGGTATCTCGTAAGTTTAATACCCTTATTCTTAAGGGATTTAACCGCAGGTATTCCGGTGTTTGTTTTTTCGTTAAGGTTTCTATATAAAAAAATACCCGCAATTAAAACGGCGGCTGAGATTATTAATATTATCAGAACGGTTTTGTTTTTATCGGTTTTCATAGTAAAATTTTTTTAATTAATATAAAAAGGCATCTATGAATTTTTGATTAATTCACAGATGCCCGTTAAATTTAAAAATTAT
>JAJZYC010000190.1 GCA_021806125.1 bacterium | reverse complement strand
CTTCGCAACGCAAATGAAGAACAGAGGAATAAATGGCGTTTAATAGGCAGGGGAATAGGCATTCATTGGGAAGAAATCGATGAGGATATTTCGATACCGGCATTATTGTGACTTTAAAAAAATTAAAGGTGTCAGCCTTTATAGCAATTAAATAAAATTAATAAATTAAGAATTAAAGGTGATAATTAAAAATCTCAGATTTATTTCACTCCGGCGTGCATAAATGCTTCGCTTTCATAAGCGTCCGCCCCCGTATCTTACTCTCGACTGCGTTTGACGCGGTTGGGAGTTTTTGTTTAACAGGCAATGGGAGAGGGTTGCATATCTTGTGCGTAAGGCATCCGATTTATCGTCTATCGTCCTATAAAATGCAACGCTACTAAAACGCATAGTACTGCCGTTAAAACGCCGAGTACCGACAATAACACCGAAACCAAATTTTTCAATATTTATAAAATATATAATTATAATTATAATAACACGGCTGGGGTTGTCCTGGCGGTCCCTGAAATAACGGAGGTAAAACCTGTATCATAGTAGGAGGCGTCAGATTTTATTTTTGCGATATATTAGAACGAAAAGAATGCGCCGATAACAACCCGCGTCCGCTCAATAACGCAACTACTATACCTGCGGCGCCCATTATCGGCAATGTAGGATATCCGATCAGCTGTATTAGAGGTCCTGAAAGAAAAGTGCCTATTACTGTGGCTATCGCTCCCGCGGCGTTATACAATCCCATTGCCGCACCTTCGCTGAAAGGCGCTAAATCAGCCGTCAATATAGTGCTTGAAATGCTCAACAGAGGCCAAGCCGATATAATCATAACAAAGCCCATTAAACCTGGTATGATAGGCGGCACAGGCATAAACAATCCAAAAGCCAAAAGCGTAAATCCCAGCAGTCGGGTCAGCAAAGACCATCTATAAACACGTTCTGCGCCGACGCGTCTGGAGAGCTGCCCGCCAAAAGCGTATAGAGCAAGAGATGCGGCGGCTGTCAAACCGTAAACGCTGGAGGTTAAAACCGGAGCGACATCATAAGCCTTCTGCATAGCTACCGGAAAATAGGCAAAAAAAGCGGCTACGGCAAACGCAGCAGCAAACCATGATAATATAAAACGGCCAAAAGCAGTTCTTAAAGACTTTTTCATCTGTCGGAATCCGCGTAACGAAAGGTGATGGGAAAAACGTATTAAATCACCTCCGAGAAGTTCCGCATGACTGAACTGCGCCATAAAATGCCAGTCTAATTCCCGCCGCATTTTTTGACCGATACCGTTTCGTAAATCATTAAGCCGAGTTTTTACAGGCAGCCCTTTAGCGCCAATCCATAATGCAGGAATTAAAATAAACGCTGCGCAGAGCATACCAAGCTTAATATTTATAACAAAAATACCGGCAAGAAGCAGACCTGCCACTTGACCTGCGCCGTTGAACGTTTGAAGCCAGCCAAGCCGCTCCTCCCATTCATTCTTAGGGGCAAATTCTACTACAAAGAGTGTTGCTACCGTTGCCACCGCAGAAGTACCAACGCCGGCAAGAAAAATCAGCAGACACCATATTATTAAACCGCGTAAAAAAGGCAGCGCTGCCAGAGCGCCTATAATAACGATAAATCCGCCGAAGAAAAGCATCCTATGTAAATGCTTTTTATCTGCCAAATCGCCCCAGAGCGGCGAAGTAAGGAGACCAAGATTAAAGGCGCCCATAACATAAGCTATCCAGCTTAGATGATGACTCAAGGCAACAATCATAAGGGGGGTCAGGATAGGAATAAAGCCGGAACTCACGGCTCCTTGCAGAGCATAGGCAAAAAACCAAATAGAAATCCAACGCCGTGGCGCACTTAAAATATTTATAAAACGCTTAAGAGATTGTTCTGTTAAGCTTGTTTTTAGATATGGCTTTGATTGCATGGTTGCTTGATTACATGATAGAATTATTGTATCACATAACTAAAATTTTTACAAAAAAAACAATCGTAAGTATCCATATCGATACGTTATCGTATCCAAAAGAGCTGTAGCCTGTTTTACCGAAGATATTTTTGCCATAAATTTATAAGTTACCGAATTTATAAGCGCAAGCAGACTATATATAAGGCAGGGAAGCATTTTAAAAAGGGATTTTTTTATATACCAGTTCCATTATATTTAATTTGCATTTATAATAATATGTGTATATACTAATAATGATATATGATTATTAAATTTACATAAAATTATTTAAATTATTCGGGGAATGATTATGAAAAAATACTCGTGATAGGAGGCGGTTTTGCGGGAGTAGAAGCCGCGATAAGGCTTAAAAAATATAATTTCGACGTTACTTTGATTTCCGAAAGGGATTTTATGTATATTTATCCGCTTTCGATATGGATTCCTATCGGCGCTCTGGATTTTAAGGATGCGGTACTGCCGTTAAATAAATTAAGCGCAGTCCATAAATTCAATTTGATAATAGACGCGGCGGTTAAAATTTCTGCGAAAGAAAAAAAGTCGTATGCAAAAACGGTTCTTACGATTTCGATTATCTCGTCGTCGCCGTCGGCGCAGGAAAAGCTAAACCGGAGGGAGTAGAAAATACCTATTCTATTTGCGGCGCGCCTGATGAATCGCTTAAAATAAAAGAAAAATTAGCGGAATTGGTTAAAGCAGGAAAAGGCGGAATAGCCGTAGGAATAGGCGGAAATCCAAAAGACCCTTCCGCTATGAGAGGCGGACCGGCTTTCGAAGAACTGTTTAATATAGACAATCTCCTCAGAGATAAAGGATTGCGTCATAATTTCGAATTGAGTATTTTTGCCCCTATGAAATACTGTAAAAGCTCTCTATCCGTCAATATTTATGAAACTGAAAACTTACGATTTATTTCCTGCATTTTTTTCTTTTATTATCGACAACAAACTTAGAAGTTTGATAGAAAACATGGAAAAAAACGTCGAGATTATGGGAGTCAAAAGCGGAATGAAAGTTCTTGAAGCGGGATGCGGAAGCGGCTTCGTTACTCCGGCATTATCGGAAGCCGTCGGAAAAGAAGGATTCGTAATCTCGGTAGATATTCAGAAAAAGATGATAGAAAAAGCTAAAAGAAAAAGAGGATATCTGCAGAACGTCGATTTCAGGGCGTCCAGCGTATCGGATTTAAGTTC
>JAJZYC010000189.1 GCA_021806125.1 bacterium | reverse complement strand
GGAATCTTCTTCAGCCATACATCATTTACTATAAACCTGAAAGCATCCAGCCCTATATAACCTTTTCCAATAGGGGCGTGCCTGTCCACTTTAGAGCCGAGTGGCTTCAGCGAATCGTTAAGATGAAAGGCGCATAATTTCCCGATGCCTATAATTTTATCAAAATTTTCCATAAATTCGTTATAATCCGCCAAAGTTCTTATATCGTATCCCGCGGCAAATATATGGCACGTATCTATGCAGACCCCAAGCCTTTCGGGGTATCCGGTCAATTTAATAATTTTTGCGATATGCTCTAATTTATATCCTATTTGATTTCCCTGCCCCGCAGTGGTTTCCAGAGTTAAAAAAACATTTTTTAATTCCGCCGTTATACTCATAACCGCATCCAAATTAGAGGCGATTTGTTTTATAGTTTCTTCCACGGTTAAATTTTTATTCGACCCGGGATGAAATATTAAATATTTAATGCCGAGCAGACTGCATCTTTTAATTTCCGCAGCCATATCTTCTATAGATTTTTCTTTTATTATTTCGTCAGTGCTTCCAAGATTTACAAGATATGAAAGATGCGCCGCAACGGTTAACTTTTGGAGGGACGCACACTTCCTAAAAGAAGCCGCTTCGTTAAAATCCAGTTCTTTAGCCTGCCATCGCAACTGACTCTTCGTAAATATTTGAATAGCATCGGATCCGGTATTTTTTGCGGACAGGCAGGCATTTTTCAGTCCTCCTGAAATAGAAACATGGGCGCCTAATAATATTTTCATAATATAATATATATTATACCGCAGAGCCGAATTATTTTAATATGATATAATTAATATACGACGTACAAATAAATGAAATATTTAAATTAAGGAGGTAATGTTATGAAAGGAAACGAAGAAGTCCTTAAAAGGCTTAATTTAAGGCTGGCGGAAGAATTAACCGCTATAAACCAATATATGGTTCATTCGGAAATGTTCGACAACTGGGGTTACGACGAACTTCATAAAGAAGTGGAAAAAAGAGCCATAGACGAAATGAAGCATGCAGAAAAATTAATCGGCAGAATATTATTTCTTGAAGGAATACCGATAGTTTCTAATTACAACAAGATGTATATAGGCTCGACGGTCGAATTAATGCATAAAAACGATAGAAAATCGGAGGAAGAAGCCATTAAAGCCTATAACGAAGACATAAAGTTTGCCTCCGAAATAAAAGACAATGGAACAAAAGATTTGATTCAATCTATTCTGGACGATGAAGAGGCGCATATCGACAGGCTCGAAGGATATCTTGACCAGATAGAGCAGATGGGGCTTCCGGTATATCTTTCCACTTATAGAAAATAAAAATAAGGGGGTTGTTGTATGCAGTATACAAGCATAGGAAATAGCGGATTAAAGGTTTCAAGGCTTTGCCTCGGAACGATGACGTTCGGGTTTAAATTTAGGAACATCGGCGCTGTAGGACAGGACGACGCAAATATTATGGTTAAAAAGGCTTACGGAGCGGGAATAAATTTTTTCGATACTGCCGATATGTATTCATTCGGGCAGTCGGAAGAAATACTAGGCAATGCTTTAAAAACCTTAAACGTTCCAAGGGAAAAATTCGTTATAGCTACAAAGGTTCGTTCGCCTTTAAGCGAAGAAGCCATGAACGGGACGGGCGATTTGAACAATACGGGTCTTTCGAGGAAGCATATTATTGAAGGCTGCAATAACAGCCTAAAAAGATTAAAAACAGAATACATAGACCTTTATCAGGTACACGGCTGGGATATATCCTGCAGGTTGGAAGAAACGCTTGAAGCTCTTAACGATTTGGTAAGGCAGGGGAAGGTTCTGTATCTCGGTGTTTCAAACTGGACGGCAAGGCATATAATGAAGGCGCTGTATTCGGCCAAAGCTAAAAGTTTCAGCCGTTTTGTTTCTCTTCAGGCATATTACTCGCTTGTTGCGCGCGATTTGGAACACGAACTTCTTCCGTTGTGCAATGAGGAAGGGCTCGGCGTTCTTCCATGGTCGCCCCTGTCCGGCGGATTTTTAACGGGCAAATATACACGCCAAAATCCTAAGCCTGCGGGTGCGAGAAGAAGCGAATTCAATTTTCCGCCTGTCGATGATAGAGGTTATGAAGCAATCGACGTGTTGGCCGAAATAGCGAAAAATAAAAATATATCCATTCCGCAGTTGTCCCTCGCGTGGCTTTTGGCACAAAAAGGGGTAACTTCCGTTATTATAGGAGCAAATAAGATATCGCAGCTTGAAGATAATCTCGAATCCGTAAAAGTCAATTTAACGCAGGATGAGATTTCTAAACTGTCGGACGTTACAATGCCGAAAAAATTATATCCTCAATGGATGGTCGAATGGCAAAATAATAGGAAATCGCTTAATCCCGATGAATTTTGATTTTTATAAGGGAAAAAGCATCAACAAAAAAGGGGTCTGATTTAAAATCAGACCCCTTTTTTGTTTCCAAACGACCCAAGTTTGCTATTATTTACTGCAAAATAAAGGGCGCGTTCTTTGTTACGAGTCCCGTTAAAGTATATTCGCCGGGTCCCATTATGAAAATGCTTAAAGCCATTGCGAATTCGGTCAACGCATATTCATAGCCGTTGTTCATTATATTGAATCCGTTCGGCAAATGCAGTAAAAATATAGCGCCGAGCATTACGAGCATAATGTTTAACGCTCCTATTCTCGTTAAAACCCCGCTGATCATTGCAAGGCTGCCCGTAGTTTCGGCAATTCCGACAAGAACGGCTATGAACAACGGAAAATGCATGTATCCAGCAAATCCATTAACCCCGGGTCCATCGAACCAGTCGAAAAGGATTCCCGTTCCATGGTAAAAAAAGCTGAGAAATAAAACAAATCTTAAAAAGAATAAACTGATGGATTCTTTTTTCATAACCAACGACCCTCCCTTTTAAATTTAACAAGTTAATTAATATAATTTTGCGTTCCTTAAATAATAATAATTTATTAAATACATAAAGTCAATCAGGGAATTTTTTATTATTAAGTATAATAAAAGATACTTAATTGACATTTTATATTTAAAATGATATTCTATAAACATTATGGCTATAGAAAATAATAAAGCTTTTTGTCCCGCTCAGGAAGCATTTAAGATACTCGCAAATAAATGGTCTTTGATGAT
>JAJZYC010000188.1 GCA_021806125.1 bacterium | reverse complement strand
GATAAAATACGGCAGGCAGAAAAAGCTTTATCTCGGCAACATAGACGCCCAGAGAGACTGGGGGTATGCAAAAGATTACGTCGAGGCTATGTGGCTTATGCTTCAGCAGGATATGCCCGACGATTACGTAATTGCTACCGGCAAAACTTTTTCGGTAAGGGAGATGTGCGAAACCGCTTTTTCTTACGTCGGACTAAACTATAAAGATTACGTCGAAATAGACCCCAAATTATACAGGCCGGCCGAGGTCGAAAGACTTCTGGGCAACCCTAAAAAAGCAAAAGAAAAATTCGGCTGGGAAGCGAAGACATCGATGAGGGAGCTGATAGAACTTATGGTAGAAGCCGATTTAGAAAGGGTGAAAAAAGAAGCGTAAAACTATAAAATTATAAGTAAGTTTAAAGAATTAGCCGACTTTTTTAACAGTCAATAATTCTTTAATTTCCATAATATCCTTTTTACCGATAGTTTTTAAAATTAATGAGAGCATGGTATAAACGAACATGCCTATTATTATGCTTAAAATTAATTTTTGGCGGAGCTCTATTACGATAAATCCCATTATTAATGACGACAGTAAAACTTTTATAAAATTTATCATATTAAATTTAATTTTAACGGTTTTATAAGTAAAATATAATAAACTGCCCGACATTAACAGTTCTATAAAAATTAAAGAATATGCGGCTCCTTTAAGTCCATAATATTTAATAAAGAAGAACGCAAAAATAAATCCTCCCAAAGAAGCAAAAGATGCGGATTTCACGAGGTATTTTCTTGCGTTTTTTACCATAAGATACGATATAAGCGCGGAACTTATTCCTACAGGCAATACGGACCATACCATTATTCTTAAAAGACCTGTCGCAGGTATTAATTTTATTCCGAATAGTTCTATAATTAAAGTGCGGCTTATTACATATCCCCCAAAAATTGCCGGCAAAGAAAAAGTATAAATAAATCTGATAAACTCGCTTAATAATTTAGATTCTTTTATCCCGTCGTTTTCTTTTACCGCATCCGATATAACTGGAATAAAAGCGTTGCCGGTTAAATTAAGCATCATAAATATAAATCCGATTATTTTATAGGTTATATAATAGTAACCTATGTTTTTATTATTATTAAAAATCTTTAGAAAAATTATAGGATAGCTTATATATAAAATGCTGAACCAGGAGAATATTCCAAAAGGCAGGGAATCTTTAACGGTTTTTTTTACTGCATTAATCGTAAAATTAATTTTTATTTTTTTTACGATTTTTTCGATATAATTGGTTTGAATCAGCACAGAAGTTAAATTTCCGGCTAAATATAACAATGCCGCGGTCAAATACCAGTTAAAATTTTTTACTATCAATAAAATTCCCAGTAAAAATAATAAACTGTTTATAAAATTAGTAAATAAAATAACGTGATTTTTTTCCATGCCCCGTAACGCCCATGAGAAGTTAAAAGAGTATATTAATGGCAACAAAGAAAAAGCGATAATTATATTTCTTTGGCGGGGAGCATCTTTAAAAAATACTAATCCTATAGATATAATAATTATTAACGATATAAATGAGAGCAAAAGCCTTGCGGATGAAATATCGTTTACAGTTTCCGCTATATTGCTTTTATTTTTATTTTTTGCTACCGCAGTTTCACCGAAAGGCGACAGTCCGGTATCGGCAATAGAAATAAAGTATCCGGCTAAAGTCAATCCAAAAGCAAATTCGCCGAATATCGAAGCTCCTAATTTTTCTATGAGGTAAATATTAGCCGTTAAGGTTAATATTGCGCTTAAAACCCGGGAACCAAATAAAAGCGTCAAGTTTTTTATAAATCTTTGCTTGTTTGACAACGATGGCATATGCGGCATTGCTTTTATTTTTACGGAAGCTGTTTTATTTAATTAACGGGCAATAGGCTTATTTTTAGCCGATTGAATATTAGTCATGTGTTCAAAATGTTCCTTTTCAAGCTTTTGTTTCCATTTTTGAATAAATTTTTCTTTATTGTCTTGGCCGTCAGCGGGCTTGTATTTCTTGTAAGTGATATTTTCGTAATGAATAACGACCGAGGAAGGTTGATAGACTATTTTATAACCTCTTTTGCTTGTTTCAAAAGCAAGGTCGGCGTCTTCGTAATATGCGGGAGCATACCTTTCGTCGAATCCGCCTATTTCGTAAAATAATTCTTTTTTCATAATTATACAGGTGCCCGAAATAAAGTCGGCTTCCCTGGTGTAATTATATTCCGGCCTGTCAGGGCTATCGAACATTCCGTATTGCCATGATTCTCCGTCTTTCCATATTATGCAGCCCGCTTCTAAAAGTACTCCGTTGGGGTATATAAATTTAGGTCCTGCTATTCCTATTTTGTTGTCGCTTTCCATCAATTGCAAAAGATTTTTTAACCAGCCTTTTTGGACTTCCGTATCGTTATTTAAAAACAGAATATATTTACCGGAAGCTTGCTTGGCGGCGTTGTTGCTATTTCTTAAAAAGCCGAGATTATTTTTATTTCTGATTATTTTAACATTTTTTACGTATTTTTCTATATTTACGGTTTCATCGGAAGAATTATCGTCCGCTATTATGACTTCGTAAGAAATTCCTTCGGTATTTTCCGATATAGATTTTAAGCATATATATGTATAATCCCATTGATTATAAACGGGGATAATTATTGAAACTAAAATGCTTTCCGGTAAACTTGGCGCATTAAATAGAGGGAAAATTAAAGGTTTTTTATATATTTTTTTTACGCGCGATTTGTATTTATCGTTCGGAAGGCTTAAAAGGGATAACCTTAATGCATTAAAAAATACATTAATTCTACACCTTTTTAAATAATACCATATTTTTTTAAGCCTGTTTGCGGAAATTAACATTTTTTAATGTTTAAGATATTAAATATATTTGTTGAATAATAACCTAAGCATATATTATTTAATATTTTATTTCATTTTGCAATAATTATAATGCGTAATTTGAATTTGCCAATATAATAAGTTTTGCGGTCATAAAAATAAATAATTATCTCCATAAAATTTCGTCTATTTTATCCAAAACCGATTTTACTGCTATCTCCGAAATATCGAACCTGTCGTCGTAGCCGCGTCCGAACGCCGCCGTAATATCTATATATTCTTTGAGGTTTTTTTCTATATTAGGGTGGAAG
>JAJZYC010000187.1 GCA_021806125.1 bacterium | reverse complement strand
GCCTGTATTAAAAGAAAAGCTCCTGTCGTAAAAAGGGCAATTTGAAGCATTGCCCATTTTTTTAATACATTAGCTCCGAAAAACGTTGCAAATGCAAAGATAGCCCACAGCAAGTGAAACCAGCCGCCGAACATAGGCGCAGGCCCGGCTGCGGATTTCGTAAGAACCGTCGCAATAAAGAAAGTTGAAACGGTCAAAAATAACAATCCGTATCCCGTAAATGCGGCTCCTCCAAAAGCGCTGCCGCGCATAAAATCGTAAACGCCGGCTAAAACTAACCCGACGCCTCCGGTAAAGATAATCGTGCCTAAAATCAGCCCGTTAAACGGACCTGCAAATCCGCCGATTACCGTAGCCAAAAGCGTAAGAGCTATGCCATAAGCAAATAAACCCAACGCTGTTGGGTCGCCAACTTTTTTTTCTTCTGCCATAACGACTTCCTCCTTACTTAAAGGTTTAGTTATTAAAATACCTAATCCTTGAACGAATGCAAGGCCATTTAAGGTATTAAAATCCCTTTTACCTAGTATTTAGATAAATAGGCCGTTACTTCTTTGCAATGCTTTATTGAATACATTATAACGTAAAGCAATATTTTATCAAAAAATTTTTATTTATTATTTAATTTAAATATAACATAAAGCAATATAATGTCAAGAAAATTTTATTACTACCAGTGTTAATAACTTTTATGCCATTTTTAACTGATATTTTAATCTGTTCGGCAAGTTTTGGTTATCTTTTCTCTTCGCAAACGAAGTCGTAAAAGTAATACTTTGCCGTTATCTACGATAGACATGACAATACTCACATTTTTACAAGCATTTTTAATATATGGGGGCATCATATCGCATATATGAAATATATCGGCATAAAAAAGACAAAAAATGGGCAAAAAGAAAATTTTTTAAAGTATATACTCAATACCTTATGCCTTGCTCGGCTTCTTAATTCCGAACTTTTTTGCCAAAAAGCTGATAAACTGTTTCGTATTTCCGATAGTCTTAGCCGCTTTCGTCATATTATAATCGTTCTCCTTAAGAATTTCTTCTACGCGCTCTTTAGTCCATTCAGTCTTTTTGCCCGGCTTTGAAGCTTTGTAGCCGATAAAAAATCATCTTTAAACTAAAAAAGTTGCGTTATAGTATTGGAGTGATTGGGAGAGAGAAAAATTAAGGAAAATTAAAAGTAATGGGAAGAAAAAAGGCTTTCTTTCGTGTCTAACACCCTTATTTTATGCATTTCTTCCGCACTAAGTTTAAAATCAAAGATATTGAAGTTTGCATCAATTCTGTTATTGAGACTGTTCAATCTGGTAAACACCATAGTCTAGAATAGGCATTTCAATCCCATTGTTTAATTTAATTTTATCCATATTAATCCTCTATTAATATTTATATTTTTATACTATTCCGTTTTCACATCGCCTCTTCAAGTATTTTTTGGCTTATGTCGGGAGTAAGGTCGTGCGTTTCGGAAAGAGCGGTCATGCCGTGTTCCTTGAGCCTTTCAATAACTAACGGTATCTGTTCCTTTTTAATTCCGTATTTAGATAAGCGGGTTTTTATGCCGAGGCTTTCGAAAAATTCTCTGGTTTTATCAATCGCTTTATCTATTTTATCTTCATCTTTAACTTCTTTTATATTCCATACGCGTTCGGCATACTGCAATAATTTCTCTTTTTTCTTATCTTTTCTTATTTTTAACATAGAAGGCAAAACTACCGCTAAAGTCTGTGCGTGGTCTATGCCGAAAGAAGCTGTAATTTCATGCCCTATTATATGAGTAGCGAGGTCTTTTGGAACGCCGGCGCCTACAATGCCGCATAGAGCCAATGACGAACTCCATACATGATTAGCCCTTGCATCGTAATTTTCAGGTTCCGTTACGGAAGTTTTACCTATTTCAATTAAGGTTAGCAAAATGCCCTCTGCTATCCTATCCTGCAATAAACCTTTTACCGGATACGTCAGATATTGTTCGGTAACGTGGACAAAAGTATCGACGATACCGTTAGCCGCCTGAATAGCCGGAAGGGTATAAGTTAATGCAGGGTCAAGCAGTGAAAATTGCGGAAATGCCATTTCGCTTAATACCGGAAACTTTCCGTCGCCATGGCTTATTACGGCTCCGCTGTTCATTTCCGAACCTGAAGCAGGAAGAGTAAGAACCGTTCCAAACGGAATATATTTTTCTGCCGCATCTTTTGGAATAAGCGAAAATCCGTATTTTAAGATATTTTCTGTATTTCCTTTGTAGTATGAAGCTATGGATATAAATTTAGTTCCATCGATAACGGAACCGCCGCCTACCGCCATTAAAAAGTCTATATTTTCTTTTCTTACTATATCAACCGCTTTCATAAGCGTTTCAAAGTGAGGGTTAGCTTCTATGCCTCCAAATTCTAAAACGATTCTTTTACCTAAGGCATTTTTTATTTTATCTATCAGTCCGTTTTTCTTAGCGCTTCCACCCCCATATGTAATTAAAACTTTAGCGTTAGACGGGATATGATTTGAAATTTCATCTATTCTATCTTTGCCGAATAAAATTCGGGTAGGATTATAAAAATCAAAATTTAACATAATAATAAAACCTCCTTTATATTATTAACCTGATTAATTTATAAATTTAAATCTTTTTAATTTATTTTGTTTTTTTGTTTATTAAAGTCCGCTTCTTTTTTCTAACTCTTCCGGATATCTATTGCCTTCAATCTTTATTTTTAACGATGCGTCGTCCAAAGTCTTTAATTCTTCAGGAGATAACTTTAAATTGAGACTGCCTATATTTTCTTCTAAGCGGTAAAGTTTAGTAGTACCGGGTATAGGAGCTATCCATGGTTTTTTCGATAAAAGCCAGGCAAGAGCGATCTGTGCGGAAGTAGCTTTTTTTTGCAGGGCTATTTTATCTATAAGCTCTACTATCGCATGATTAGCTTTTCTTGCTTCGGCGGTAAAACGGGGCAGTATATTGCGAAAATCGGATTTATCAAAAGACGTCTTCTCATCTATTTTTCCGGTAAGATAGCCTCTGCCTAAAGGGCTGAATGGGACAAAACCTATAGACTATCGTCACCGAATGTATAATACTAAAAACACCGAATTAAAATTCCTGTTTTCACCGACGAAAAAGTCAGGTCGTTACTTTCTGCTAAAATAGATATTC
>JAJZYC010000186.1 GCA_021806125.1 bacterium | reverse complement strand
TGCTACGATATGATTTTTATCGTCTTTCCTTTCGAACCTTTTCGAGAAGCCGATAAACTGCATATGCTTTATATCGAAGAGGCTGTAAAACTGACTCAAAGAGGCATTCCGTTCGCTCTTGTCGAACAAGAAGATTTAGCCGGCAGGGTCGATTTAATTCTGTCTCATATCGAATATTTTAACCAAAAACCGCTTGGGTGCGGAGTATAAGTGGACAGTTTTTATATTTATGAAAAATTTTTTTTAAATAAAAAAAAATAAAAGGGGAAGAAAAAATGAGACTTTATAGCTATCAGGAGAATTTTAAAAAAATTGCGATAAAAAAAATGCGGAATAAATTTTTCTTTGCAGAAATTCCTACCGGAGCAGGAAAATCGGTAATATCGGCAAACATAGCGGAAACTTTCGTTAAGCAAGGGAAAAAAGTGATTATAAGCACGTATACCAATCAACTCGCGAAAGAAATTTTCGATGTCTTAAAAAATAAAAACCATAAAATTATACCCTTCGATATGAATGTAAGTTCAAGTTTAGCGGTAGGTAAATCAAACTACTTTGATACATCTAAAATAGAGGAAGTAAGGGGGCTTTTCGTAAATCCTTCCGAATTAGACGATTATTTTGAAAAAATTAAAACTGAAAAGGATGGATACTATTATTTATTCGATACCGTTTTCAATAACGTGCCGATAGCTGAAGACAATCAGCTTATAGTCAAAAGTATAGCGAAGCCGGAGATAAGAAAAGATTATATAACGGATATAGGCGAAGCAGACATATCGGTAACAAATCATGCTTATTTGATTTATAAAACTTACGATACGACTTTCAATATTAACGACTATACAGTTATATTCGACGAAGCGGACAAAATTTTCGAATCCGCCGAATCGGTTCTTACTTCGTCTTTTTCGGTATTCAGGCTTAAAAATATTACGGAAATGATACTTAATAAAATAATAGAAAAAAAAGAAAAGGGATTTCCTGCCGGAATAAAAAACCTTTTCTTCATAAGGAAAACCTGTAAAAAAATTATCAATAAATACGGTAATTCTCAATGTATAGGAGAATATTACGATAAAGATAGCGTGATTTATCAGGCGATTTTAAGGGAATTGAGAGAGTTTTTAGATAGAGCGGAACTCAGAAGAGCCGAAAAATTCGTTCATTCGTTATCTCTGCCTGCGCGGGATTTATTTATTAACGAAATATCGGAGCTTTACGCAATAAAAACTAATCAGTCGGATATGAAAATATATTGCTCCCCCATTAAAGGCTATCCTACTATTCATTTTTTAAAGAAAAATATAGCCGGCGAATTATTTTTTAAATTCTGGGATAAATTAGACGGTTTTCTAGGCATGTCTGCTACTTTGACTGCCGGAAATTCCGATGAGGGAAGAAATTATATTTATAATCGTCTCGGATTTCAAATCAACGTTAAAGATGCAGAAAAAAAAGCAAGTATAAAAAGCAAAAAAGATACCGTCTATATTATGCCTCAAATATTTAAAAAAAATCAGGCGGATATTATTCTCTGCAAGAAAGGATTTGAACCGCCTGTCGTTAAAATAGGTAAAGAAAGTGCAATTAACCATAAGTGGATAGAAGAAATAGCTTATATTGTTATAGATACCGTCAACGAAGAAAATGCGCTTATACTTACCGGAAGTTTCGAAGAAGTGGATCTGATATATAAAAATCTTAAAGAAAGAGGAATAAAGAACTTAATAACGGCGGAAAGAGGCAAATCTTCCTACTTGAAAGTAAAGGAATTTAAGGAAAAAGGCGGAATATTGATAGGGACGCGAAACTACGGCACGGGACTTGATTTGCCGGAAAAAGAACTTACTAAGCTATATATAACAAAACTGCCATTCCCGGTTATGAATTCGAGGCGTTTTCTCGATATCAAGGAAAAAAGCAGCATGCAAGGATTTTTTATAGCTAAACGAGAAATGATTTTGAATTTAAGGCAATACATAGGGAGATTAATAAGAACCGAGAAAGACAAAGGCGAAATTTATATTTTAGATTCAAGGTTATGGGATCCTAAATATTATCATATCGTCAAAGAAACGCTGTCAAATTACGGAATTATAAAAAATAAATTAATTTAATGGAGGGTTATTATGTTAAAAGTAAATTTTACGGCAGTCACGCCGTTCATGCAAACCGAAACGACGGAAACAAGACGCAAGGAAGGCGAAGAAAAGGCGATTACAACTATAAAAACAAGGACGATTTACGACGAAGAAACGGGCGGACTCGTTAAATTGCCGATTTATACCGGCAATGGATTTAGAGGTCTCTTGAGACGTAAAATGAGCGAAATTCTATTAGAAGAAGCTCAAAGAAAAGAAATTAAAATTAATACTACCGACTACTTTTTAATGACCGCCGGAGGAGGCGCAAATTACCAGAAACAAGAATTCGATATAGTCCAAAAAGTTAAGTCGTTAAATCCCTTAATTAGCTTACTCGGCACAAGCTTAGCAATTCCGGGCAAACTAATCGTAACGGATTTTATGCCAGTTGATTACCGTCCTTATCTTTATGAATTTAAATCAAAAAATGCAGAAGCTAACGGGGAAGAATTTCAGAATAACGTTCCTATGCTTCATTATGGCTGCTCTCTTATTCAAACAAGAACGTTCACTAAGAAAGACGATATTCTTAATCAAACTAAGTTTGGCAGGTTCCTATCCAAAGAAGACGTAAAAGCGTGGGAAGAAACGATAGAAAAGGAACGGGCGGAGAGAAAAAATGAAAAAGAAAATAATGAGAATAAAAAATCGGAAGATAAAAAAGAAAGAAAAACGATACAGTCTATTCTTAACGCCGAATATATTATCCCCGGAACTAAATTCGCAGGCTATATCACTGTAAAAGACGATTTGACCGACATAGAATACGGCCTTTTACTCAAAGGACTTGCAAATCTCACTTATGAGTATCTCGGAGCCGGTTCGTCAAACGGATTTGGAATAGCCAATTATAACATCTACGACGCCGTTACGGGAGAAGAAGTAATATCTTCTTTGGTGGATAGCGAAAACTTGCTTTTCAGAAAATTATCGATAACTGAAAGAGAATATGAATTAAATTGCATTGCCGCATTCGATAAATGGCTTAACGATATAACCGAAGATAATATAGACATTGCAAAATTAATGAA
>JAJZYC010000185.1 GCA_021806125.1 bacterium | reverse complement strand
TGTGGATATAGTTACGGCCGTTCCGCTTCCTTTATACCGAAAATCTAATGTTTCTAATATTTCTACGTCTATGTTTTTTTCGTCTAAAATATCGAATCTTTTGTTAAAATATTTATCTTCCATTAGTTTTTTTATTTTTATTTTTATTTTTTTATTTTATAATATCTACTGTATTTGTAACGTTTTATAAATTATAACATAATTATTTTGAATCATAAATAAAATTTAATAATGAAATTTAATAATTTACCTATAGGAATATTCGATTCGGGTCTCGGCGGACTTACCGTTTTTAAAGAAATAAGAAAAATTTTGCCTTTTGAAGACTTAATTTATTTCGGAGACACGGCCAGAGTTCCTTACGGAAACAAATCTAAAGAAACTATAATCAAATATTCCTCCGAAATATTAGGTTTTTTAACCGATAAAAAGATAAAGATAGCTATAGTCGCCTGTAATACTTCCTCAAGCTTGGCGCTCGATTATTTGCGCAAAATATCGCCTGTTCCAATATTTGGAGTTATAGAGCCGGGCGCGCAAAAAGCGGTAGAAGTTTCTATGAATAATATTTCGGGGAGGAAAATTATAGCTATAATAGGCACTTCCGCCACCGTTAAGAGCGGAGCATATTCTAAAACGATAAAAGAAAAAGCTATGTTGTTATATGGCGTTAAAAAAGCCGAAATCGTCAGCATTTCAAATATAGATTTTAACGGTTTTAACGAAAATTTAAAAATTATAGAAAAATCCTGCCCGCTTTTCGTGCCTTTAGTCGAAGAAGGTTTTTTAAACGAAGAGATAACTAAAAATGTAATAAAATATTATTTAGCTTCTCTTATAAAGGAAAAACCTGCATGTCTTGTTCTCGGCTGTACCCATTATCCTATTCTTAAAGATTTTATAGAAAAAGAAATAGGAGATAATACCGAAATTATAGATTCCGGAGTTGAAACGGCGAGGTCGGTTAAAAATTATTTGGAAAAATCTGAAATGCTTAAATCCGGAACGGAATTAGGAAGCGAAACCTATTTTGTAAGCGACGATTCCGAAAGATTTAAGGAGCTTGGAGGTAAATTTCTAGGCAGGCCTATTGATAACGTTTACATCGTTAATTTTTCGTAATAGAAGCATTATTTATAAAATTATTAAGCACTATATATAGTCAATTATAAGCATAAAACAAGGAGTATATATTATATGATAAAAAATTTCAGGGAAGAATTAAAAAAAAGGCTGATACTTTCGGATGGAGCTATGGGGACTGTACTTCAGCTTAAAAACCTTCTGCCTAAAGGACTTCTTCCGGAAAGTTTCAACATTACCGAAAAAATTAAATATATAAAAGAAGTCCATAAAAGCTATTACAATGCCGGCAGCGAAATAATAGTGGCGAACACTTTCGGCGCTAACAGGCTTAAATTGGCCGAATACGGTTTAGCGGACAAAATTTACGAGGTAAATTTTAATGCCGTTAAAGCGGTTAAGCAGATTGCCGTCGACGATGCGCTGACGGCTATGTCTTTGGGTCCTACTGGAAAATTTATTTATCCGGTAGGGGGTACTACTTTTAAAGAAAGCGTCGAGATTTACAAGGAGCAGGTAAAAGCCGGTTTAGATGCCGGAGCCGATATTTTTCAGCTTGAAACTATGATAGATTTGCAAGAGGTAAGAAGCGCAATTATAGCCGTTAAAGAATTGTCCGATAAACCGGTTATAGCAATGATGACATTCGACGCTACATACAGAACTATACTGGGAACTACTCCGGAGGTTTTTGCCATAACGGCCGATAGTCTTGGGGCAGATGTTATAGGAGCTAACTGTTCGGTCGGACCGTCCGGAATTTATGAGATTTTAAAAAAAATGGCTTCGGTGACGGATGCGCCTTTAATTTCTAAACCCAATGCGGGAATTCCAAAATTAAAAGACGGTATTACTATTTTTCCAGGAAAGCCCGAAGATTTTACCTCTTTAGTTTCGGAACTAGCCCTTATAGGCGTCAGGGTTATTTCTGCCTGCTGCGGGAGCAACGAAAATTTCATAAAAGCTTTAAGAAAAGAAATTGATACGGTTAACGGCGGCGGGTTACCCGTAAGAGGCATAAAAAGAGAGGACGGATTATTAATAACGTCAAGAACGGAATTCGTCCCTATCGGTTATAAACATCCTCCGGTTATTATAGGCGAAAGAATTAATCCTACCGGCAAAAAAGACTTTATAGAAGAGCTTAAAAACGGAAAAACTAATTATATAAGAAAAACGGCCGTTAAACAGGTTGAAGCCGGAGCCGCCGTCCTCGATTTAAACGTCGGCGTTCCGGGAACCGATGAAACGGTATCTATGAAGAACGGCATAATTGCCGTGGCCGGTGTATCGCAAGTTCCCGTGTCCATCGATTCTTCCAACCCTGATGTTTTAGAGGAAGCTCTTATGCTATATCCGGGGAAGCCCCTTGTTAATTCTATAAGCGGGGAGGAAAAAAAACTTTCTAAAATTATGCCGTTAATAAAAAAATACGGCGCCGGAGTTTTAATTTTAGCTTTAAACGACGAAGGTATTCCGGAAACTGCGGAAAAAAGAATAGATATAGCTTACGGAGTATATAAAAGACTAGTAGATTACGGAATAAAACCATACGATATAATCGTAGATTTTTTGACCCTGCCTATAAGTGCAGGACAAGAAAAGTCTTTGGTAACAATAGAGGCTCTGTCTAAAAATAAAAACAGCCTTAATCTTCCGACAATTTTAGGCGTCAGCAACGTTTCTTTCGGTCTTCCCAAAAGATCTTATATAAACTCTTCGTTTCTTTCTTTGTGTCTTAAAGAGGGTTTAAGCGCTGCTATAATAAATCCGGAGGATGAGTATTTAACGGCTAATTTTTATGCTATGAATGCGCTTCTCGGGAAAGATTACTTATTTAAGAACTATATAAACAGATTTTCCGATTCCGCGAAAAACTATTCCTCAAATAAAACTGCCGAAAAAGAATCGGGAAGCGAAACGAATAAAACCGACGGAGAACTTTTACGCGAAGCGGTAGTAAAGGGGGAGAAAGAACATATAACGCAATATGTGGAAAAGTTATTGTCAGATGGGGAATCGCCGTTAAACATAGGTAATAAATATTTAATTCCGGCGCTTGAAGAAGTAGGCAGGTTGTTTGAAAAAAATATCTACTTTCTTCCCCAAGTAA
>JAJZYC010000184.1 GCA_021806125.1 bacterium | reverse complement strand
AAATTTATTTCGGCCGCGGAAAATTTACATGCCAAACGCTTGAACGCCGCCTCTGTTTTAGAAAAGGAAATAGAAAAAGAGCTTTTGTTTCTCGGAATAAAACCCGTATTTAAGATTGAGCTGAATATGAAAGATTTTGAAGAAGGTTTTTCCGAAACCGGATTGGAAAAATGCGTTTTTATGTTTTCGGCAAACCCCGGCGAAGAACCGAGGCCGCTTTCCAGGGTTGCGTCCGGCGGGGAGCTTTCCCGCGTCAGTTTGTGCATATTGAAGATTCTGAATAAAAAAAGGGATGCGGCGTCTTTCGTATTCGACGAGATAGATGCCGGAATAGGCGGGGACGTAGCCAATTTTGTGGGGGAAGCCCTTAAAGCCATTTCGGCGGTTAATAAGGTGATTCTCATAACGCATCTCGCACAGGTGTCTTCGTTTGCCGATAAGCATTTTTTCGTTTATAAGGAAATAGAGGGCGGAAAAACTTATACCAGAATTAAAAGCCTCTCCCCGGAAGAAAGAGTCGCCGAAACCGCAAGAATGTTATCGGGCGATTCAAGCGGGGAAGCGGCGCTGAGGCATGCTAAAGAAATTCTTAAAAGGAGGGGTTTAGTTGTATAAGACGGCAAGGCAGAGATACGAAAAAGGCGGGGGAACTATTTTTTATCCGACGGAGATAGAGATCGAAACCGATGCGGAAGAAAGCGCGCACGGTGCCCGCAAAAAAAATATTAAGTCCGGTACGGTTATAAAGGTCGTCCTGAGAAAAGCCCTTATGTGCGACGTCAAATCGCTTTACAATCTCTTCTCGGAATATTCGAAGGCGGGCGAGATGCTTCCGCGCTCTATGAGCGATATATATGAGCATCTGCGGGATTTTTATATTGCCGAAATAGAAAACGAAGACGAAGAAAGCGCCGATGCGCCGGGTCATACTCCCGACGTTATAGGAGCATGCGCGCTTACTATAGTTTGGGAAAATTTAGCGGAAATACGGTCGTTAGCCGTAAAAAGACCTTACACGAGGAAGCTTATCGGGACCGAACTTATAAAAAAATGTATAGAGGAAGCAAAATTTTTTAAAATAACAAACCTTTTTGCCCTGACTTATAAACCGCAATTTTTTCAAAAATCGGGTTTTAAAATTATCGATAAATCCGAACTGCCGCATAAAATATGGAGCGACTGCATAAACTGCGTCAAATTTCCGGATTGCGACGAAACCGCCGTAATGCTGAAATTATAAAAATCGAAGCGGGCGGATTCGAGACGCGCCTCCCAAAATTGCCGATAGAAATATTTAAAACTGTTTCGGTATATTATAAATTCTGGATTCCCGCTTTCGCGGGAATGACATCCAACAGGTGAAACTTTAAATCACTGCATTGTCATTCCCGCGAAAGCGGGAATCCAGAAAATAAATTTCTAAATCGGGATTTGAGCAGTCTGCATAGTATAGACAAAATCTAAACTATGTATTATAATAAATAAAATTTACATAAATAAAAAAGGAGAAAATTGCGGAATGTTTAATATTTTCAGAAGGGAAGGGCAGTTCGGAGACGTTAATCAGATAACCCCTGAAGAAGTTTTTAAAAAATTATCGGAGGATAAAGGTAAAAATACGGTCATAATAGACGTTAGAGAGCCTCATGAGTTCAGCGGCAATCTAGGGCACATAGAAAATGCAAAGTTAATCCCTATAAGGCTTCTGCCTTTAAAGATTAACGAGCTTAGCGATTATAAAGATAAAGATATCATAGCCGTCTGCCACAGCGGGGCAAGAAGCTATTCGGCATGCTCCATGCTTAAAAGGCACGGTTTTAACAATGTATATAACCTTAAAGGCGGCATGCTTTTATGGAAAAAATCCGGATTAAAAACCCGAATATAATATAAATAAAAATAAAAATGAATAATAAAGACAAAGAACGGTTTCACGAGCAGGCGCAAACCGGCCAGTTTTATGTTTTCGTAGTATCGGATTCTACGGGAGAAACCGCCGAAAAGGTTGCGAGAGCGGCCATATCCCAATTTTCTATTCCGGACGTCCATCTTAAAAGATTTCTGCTGATAGACTCGGAGTTAAAGCTTAGGGAAATAATTACCGAAGCCGCGGATAAAAACGCCTTGGTTATTTTTACCCTCGTCAAAGACGAACTTAGAAATATTATGCTTCAGGAATCCGCCGAAAGAGGCATAGCGAGCATAGATATTATAGGCCCGGTGCTAAATTCCATAGCAAATATTTTAAATCTGTCTCCGGAAAGGAAACCCGGCGCGATTCACAGGGTCAACGACGAATATTTTAAAAGAATCGACGCGCTGGAATATGCCGTAAAGCACGACGACGGACAGAGGATAGACGAGATATCCGATGCGGACGCTCTTATACTCGGAGTTTCGAGAACATCCAAAACCCCTTTATGCCTGTTTCTTGCCCAGAGGGGCTTTAAGGCGGCGAATATACCTATAATAGACTCGCAGAGTATAGACGAATCGGTTTACGGCATCCCAAAAGAAAAGATATTCGGGCTTACCTCCGACCCCCTTAGAATTTCAAGTTTAAGAAAGGAAAGACTGAAAAGGATGGGGCTTCCTCTTTCGCAGGATTATGTATCGAGGGAATCCATAGAAAAAGAGCTGGCGCATTCCATATCGATATATACTAAGCTGAACGCCTATGTTATAGATATCACCGAAAAGTCCATCGAGGAAGTAGCCGCAGACATAATTTCCCGCATAAATAACAAATAAATGTAAATGCCCAATATAAATTTTAAAAAAGAATGAAAAACGGGACGAATAAAAAATGAGTACAGACCTGAATATAAAAGGGGCAGGCCGGGAGCGAAACGGTAAAGTTTCGGAGAAAGCGTCCAATGCGTTTCATGAGGCGGCCGAAGGCTTCAAAAAGCAAAGCGCCGGTTTTGACGCCGTAATTTCGCTGATAGACGATTATTCCATGAAAAAAAGGATAAAATCGGAAGCTTATTTATTTAACGCTAAAATATTGAAGATGGAGTCGGAAGACGGCAGAATATCTAATTACGTCAATGCCGAAACAAACGGCCTTAATATAAGGCTGTGCGATAAAAAAAAGGTAAGTTTTTCATACTGCCTCGGTTTTGAAGAGCAAAAGATTATAAGCGCCTTAGACAACGCATATTCTCTCCTGAAGTTCATGGACGAAAACGAGTATTTCGATTTTGCCGAAAAAGACTCGAGTCTGACGGATTC
>JAJZYC010000183.1 GCA_021806125.1 bacterium | reverse complement strand
GGATTCCTGCTTTCGCAGGAATGACTTTGCAGGTTTTAGGTCTTCACCCAACGGGTGTCATTCCTGCGTAAGCAGGAATCCAGTGTTCATATAATCTTAAAGCCGTTTAGAGATTTCTATCGGCAATTTTGGGTAATTCTTTAATCCTTCGATTGAAGCAATTTTCCATAGTCTCTAACGGCGAGCTAAGATATTATACGGCATACGCAGTTAAGGATATTTTATTTATTTACCCCCGCCCGAGCAAAACGCCTATCTTGTTCCTTAGCATTTCGTTTCTTATCGGCTTTGCCGCATAATCCGTAGCTCCTTCGGCATAACTTTTGTCTATTATTTCCTTATCGTTCAGCGCGCTGAGCATTAAAACTGGAACTTTATCGTAAACTTTCCTTATAGTTTTAAGAACGTCGAGTCCGTTTATCTTTGGAAGCATTATATCTATTATAAAAAGGTCGAAAATGCAGCCTTCCGTAATTTTATCAAGTGCATCCCTGCCGTTTTCAGCAATTGTTATATCGGCGTCGAAAGACGAACCTATGATAATTTTTAAAAGCTCGGAGTGCATCCTGTTATCTTCGACTATAAGAATGCGCTTGCGCGGACAAATTTTATTCGAACGGTTTATCATTATTTATACCACTTTATTAAATATTGGATTTTTTTTCAAGTTCTTCTTCCTTAGTTTTGCAAACGATACACATTGTAGCCTCGGGTCTCGACTCAAGCCTCTTTTCCGAAATTTCTTCGCCGCATTCTTCGCATATGCCGTAAGTTCCATTTTCTATTCTTTCTAGCGCCTCTTTTATCTTCGGAATAAGTTTTCTTTCCCTGTCGCGTATCCTCAGCTCGAAATTTCTGTCCGATTCCAGCGTAGCCCTGTCGGTAGGGTCAGGAAAATTATCGTCTTCTTTCGTCATAGTATCTACTGTTTTTAAAGCTTCGTCCAGAAGGCAATCCAGCTTCTTGGCGAGTATGTTTTTAAAATACAACAGCCTTTCTTCCGTCACCGTGTTATTTCCTCTCTTTGCTTTATTTAATTCGACATTTATATCGTTTTTATTAAATGAAATTATAACATAATTTTATAATAATTTTTAATAAAATTTTATTCTATCATAATTATTAATTCTTTGCGCAGGTATAAATCCGGCATCTTTAATCAGCCTTACCATTAATTTCTCGTCAACGGCGCTGTTTGCCGTTCCTGCCGCTTTCACGACGTTTTCTTCCAGCATAGTCGAACCCATATCGTTTGCGCCGAAACTTAATGCCGCCTGCCCCATTTTTGCGCCCTGCGTTACCCACGATGCCTGAATATTGTCGAAATTATCCAAAATTATCCTTGAAACGGCGAGAACTTTCAGATAATAATGACCGTAAACGCCCCTCGGATTAAGGGCAGTATGTTTGCTCTGAAAACTCCACGGAATAAAAGCCCTGAAGCCGCCGGTTCTATCCTGAAGCTCTCTGAGTTTAAAAAGATGCTCGATAATGTCTTCGTCGGTTTCAATTGTCCCGAACATCATCGTCGCCGACGAATTAAGTCCGGCGAGGTGGACTTCTTCCATAACTTCGAGCCACCGGCGACTGTTAATTTTATTCGGACTGATTTTTTTTCTGACCCTGTCGACGAGTATTTCGGCGCCGCCTCCCGGCACCGAACCCAGCCCCGCTTCTTTCATGAGGCCAATCGTTTCTTTGACGGTTATGCCGTTTGAATCGGCGATAAAAATAATTTCAGGAGGAGAAAAAGCGTGTATATGAATATCGAATTTTTCTTTTATATCGCTTAAAAGCCCGAGATAATAATGTATGGATATATCCGGATTTAATCCGCCCTGAAGAAGAATCTGCGTGCCGGATAGTTCTTTGGTTTCGGCGATTTTGGCAAAGATTTGCTCTTTCGAAAGAACGTAAGCCCCTGTATCAGAAACGCCGTATTTTTTATAAAAAGCGCAGAATTTGCACTCCGACGTGCATACGTTGGTATAGTTTATATTTCTGTCTATTATAAACGTTACGACGTTATCTGGATGCTTTTTTTTCCTTATATCGTCGGCTATTTTGCCGAGTTCCAGAAGGCTTTTGTTTTTAAATAAAGCTACGGCATCTTCTCTGTTTATCCTCTCGCGGCCGATCGAATTATTATTGCATTGCAAGTTTTTATCCATAATCTTAATTGTTAATTAAGTAGTCCGCCCATTTCCTCAAGGCTTTCGTCGAACGAATATTTTTCGTCCGGCGTCTGTTTTATAAAATTTTCTATCTTAGATATATGGTCAATGGCAAAATCTATTTTATCGTTGGAACCCTTAGAATAAGCGCCTATATTTATAAGGTCCTCATTTATCCTGTATTCCGAAACTATCTTCAGAACCTCTCTCGCCTTAAGCATATGGTCGTCGGAAACGACGTCGGGCATAACCCTCGAAAGGCTGTTAAGAACGTCTATAGCTGGAAAAATACCGTTTTCCGCTATCTTCCTCGAAAGTATAATGTGTCCGTCCAGAATAGACCTGACGGTATCGGAAACCGGCTCGTTCATGTCGTCTCCCTCTACCAAAACTGTATATATTCCAGTAATACTGCCTTTGTCCGAGATGGCAGCCCTTTCGAGAAGTTTAGGCAAAATACTGAATACGGAAGGCGTATAACCCCTTACGGTCGGCGGCTCCCCCGCCGATAAGCCTATCTCGCGGGCCGCCATGGCAAATCTGGTTATGGAATCCATTAAAAACAAAACGTTGCGCCCTTTGTCCCTGAAATATTCCGCAACGGCGGTAGCGGCGAAAGCTCCGCGCAGTCTGACTAATGGCGATTTATCCGACGTGGCTACTATGATTACCGATTTTTTCAACCCTTCTTCTCCAAGGCTTTTTTCTATAAATTCCTTAACCTCGCGCCCTCTTTCGCCTATCAGCGCTATAACGTTTACATCGGATTCGGAATACTTCGTGAACATGCCTAGAAGGGTGCTTTTGCCCACCCCGGAACCGGCAAAAATACCTATTCTCTGGCCTTTGCCTATGGTAAGAAACGAATTAACCGCCCTGACGCCTACGTCCATAACCTCGCCGATTCTTTTTCTCGAAAGCGGAGACGGGGGTTCGGCTGATATTTTTGCGTAATCCCCGCAAAAAATTCTGCCTTTTTCGTCCATAGGGTTGCCGAAAGGGTCGAGGATTCTTCCCAGAAGCTCTTCTCCGGCAGGAAATTTCTCTTCTTCGTCTAAAAGAAGT
>JAJZYC010000182.1 GCA_021806125.1 bacterium | reverse complement strand
GGTTACGTTATTACCGGAGGCGCGGCGTTAATAGACGGTTCGGCGGAACTTGCCGAAGAAATTTTTAACGCTCCGGTAAGAATAGGCTATCCTTTAAACGTCGGCGGTTTGACCGATGCAGTCGGTTCTCCGGTGTATTCCACCGCCGTAGGTCTCGTGAAATATGCTTATAAAAACGGTAAGCGGAACAAAAAAGCTTTTTTTTATAAAAAAGGGGATAGTTTTATAGACGAAATTAAAAAATGGTTTTCCGATTTGCTTGATTACTTCTTTTAATTAAACTTTGTTAATTTATTTTACGATATATAATAATGTAATGCAGTACCCAATTTAAATACGGAGACGGAATTAAATTGCGGCACTGCCACAAAATAGCGACGGAGGATATCATGTTAGAATTTATCGAGAACAACGAACTGGCGGCAAAAATAAAAGTTATAGGAGTAGGCGGAGGCGGCGGAAACGCCGTTAACACCATGATCGCGGCGGGGCTTTCCGGAGCCGAGTTCATAGTCGCCAATACCGACGCTCAGGCGCTGAAAGCAAATTTATCCAATATTAAAATTCAGCTTGGAGAACAGGTAACCAGAGGACTCGGTGCAGGGGCTAATCCGGAAGTCGGCAGAAAATCCGCTATGGAAGACAGGGAAAAGATTAAAGAACTTCTCGAAGGTTCCGACATGGTTTTTATTACCGCAGGACTAGGAGGAGGCACAGGAACGGGTGCCGCGCCGATAATCGCCGAAATTGCAAAAGAAGTAGGGGCGCTGACCGTTGCCGTCGTTACAAAACCTTTTATTTTTGAAGGAAACAGAAGAATGAAACAGGCGGAAGAAGGATTGAGGGAATTAAGAAACACGGTCGATACCGTAATTACCATACCTAATCAGAGGCTTCTCGCCGTCGCCGGTAAAAATACTTCCATGATAGACGCTTTTAAAAAAGTCGACGAGGTTCTTTTGCAGGCGGTCAAGGGCATATCCGATTTAATAAACGTTCACGGTCTTATAAACGTCGATTTTGCGGACGTTAAAACTATTATGTCGGAAATGGGTATGGCTCTTATGGGAACAGGAATAGCGCAAGGCGAAAACAGGGCATTGGAAGCGGCGCAGAAAGCTGTTTCCAGTCCTCTTTTAGAAGATATTAAGATAGAAGGTGCAAGAGGACTCCTTATAAATATCGCAGGCGGAAAAGACATGGGTATAGCCGAGGTAAGCGAAGCCGCCGAAAAGATTAAGTCCGAAGCTCATCCTGATGCCAATATAATATTCGGAGCGGTTATAGACGACGAACTTGAAGATAGTATGATGATTACGGTCATAGCTACGGGTTTAGGCGGCGAAGCCAAGCCTGTTTCTTTAGTTTCGGTTCAGGGCGGAGCAGCCGGCGGTTCTCAGCAGGCGCAGGGATCAGGTCAGACCGTTAAAGCGCCGTTTTCCGAAGACGATAATACTCCGCCGGTTAAACCTGTTTCCGATACCGTCGTAAATATAAAAGAAATGCCTTCGTATATCGAAAGATTTTCCGATGCGGAAGAGGAAGTCAATTACGAGGACGACCAGTGGGATATTCCTACGTTTATGAGAAAGCAGGCGGATTAATTTAATAATATTATTATATATTTTATGCCAAACTCTAAAGGCGATAAAGCGGACGGTTTTGCCGATTACGATATCAAAGCAAAAATCTGGCTTGAAAAAAACGGCGAACCGGTTTTCGGAATGGGCAGGTTTATACTTTTAAAAAAAATAGAAACTTCCGGTTCTATTGCTTCCGCCGCAAAAGAACTAAGGTATTCGTATAAAAAAGCATGGAGTTTCATAAATCTCATGGAAAAGAGATTCGGCTTCAAACTCGTCGATAAAAAAATAGGCGGAAAGTACGGGGGCGGTTCAGTTTTAACGGAGCATGCAAAAAAAATAATGGCGGAATACGAAGAACTGCTTGCAAAGGAAAAGACTTTCTTAGGAAATTATCATGCGCAAACCCCGCATCTCTTGCAGCCCTCGAAACACTGAGGCGTAGTTTTAAGGTCAAGCGCCCTTTTATATTCTTCCAGCAGGTATTTTTTCGTAACGCCCTGGTCTATAATATCCCACGGAAGAAGTTCGTCCGTGCCTATTTTCCTGATAAATCCATCCATGCGGTATCCTTTGTCTTCCGCAGCTTTTTTAATGCTTGTTTTGTTAAGAAAAGAATATATCGAAATATCGACAGAAAGCCTTGAACCTCTCGCAAAAAAAGCCTCCATGAACGCGGCGTTTAAAGAGTTTATATTTACGTCGAGATTAGGCATGTTTTTTAGACCGTTCGCAATGTAAGCAGCTTTTTTTCTCAAAATTTTTAAATCTTCAAAATTTTCCCACTGAAGAGGCGTCCATGCTTTAGGCACGAAAGGGCTGAACGAAGCGGTCAGTTTGCCTATTCTTTTGTTTGCCTTAGAGGCCGATATAAATTCTTTAAGAATTTCTTTGACTAATTTTACCGTATCGTCCAGATCGTCTTTGTTTTCATACGGCAGTCCGAACATAAAATATAGTTTTATCCCCGTTATGCCCCTTTTGACGATATCGCCGACGGATGTTATTATATTTTCGTTGCTTAAAACTTTATTGAGCATTTTTTTCAGGCGTTCGGAGCCTGTTTCTATTCCGAGGGTTACCGTTTTTATGCCGGATTCTTTAATCATATCCAGATTGTTTTCGTCTAAACAGTCGAATCTGACGGACGACAAAGAAAAATTTCTGCCGGAGTCTAAAGAAAAGCGCATAATTTTGCCTATATTTTTACCGTCCATAGTCCCGAATCCTACGAATCCGGCTTTTTCGTTTTCGCCGGTAGCGGATACCGCCTCGTTAACGGCGTCTATCTTAGACTCCCTTAAAGGCAGGTAAATAAAGCCTGCGCTGCAAAATCTGCATCCCCTTTTACATCCCCTTTCTATTTCTATCATATTTATATTGCTTAATTCCGAAAATTCCGTAGTAATAACCGATGAAGAAAACGAAATATTTTCGTCCGTCCAGCGCCTTGCGGCTCTTTTAGGAAAACCCTTTGCTATTTTAATTTCGTTTAAAATATAAGGGTTTTTTGAATCGAAAATAAAATCGTATGCCGAAGGAACGTATATTCCTTTAATTCCGGCAGACGAATTTATAATTTCATATTTATCCGGTTTATTTTGAGATTTAATTTTTTCAAAAAAATCAGGAAAAATTGCCTCCGCTTCGCCTATAAACATAAGG
>JAJZYC010000181.1 GCA_021806125.1 bacterium | reverse complement strand
AATATAATATTTAATAATAAATCAATTTATTATACATGGGGGGACTAAAATGGCGGAATTATCTTCATTAAAGCAAAACCTTAAAACAGCCTTCGTAAAAAATACTCTTCATATCGCAGGCGATTACGTATTTCCGAAATTGAGCGACGAAACCATAATCAAACTTTCCGATAAAATAAACAATTTTAAAGCTCCTGCCGGCAAGATATTCTTCGACCATATTTTTATCGGTTTAAAAAGGAAACTGCCGTATCTTTCGAAAAACGTCAAAAGAGGAATATTAGACAATTTTATCTCGAACTTTCTTCTGCTAAGCGGCGACAGAAGAAAAGCTTTTATCGAAAAAAACGGATTTTATCCGCCTCTTTTTTACGTCATAAGCCCGACTATGCACTGCAATTTAAAATGCTACGGATGCTATTCGGCAAATTATACCCGCAGGGATATGCTTTCCTTTGAAAAGATTAACCAGATTATCGACGAAGGAAAGAAATTCGGAATATTTTTTTATACGATATCCGGCGGAGAACCTTTTGTAAGGAAAGACCTGTTCGATATACTCGAAAGAAACGACGACTGCTATTTTCAGATATATACCAACGGTTCTTTGATAGACGGCAGAACAGCGGAAAGGCTTGCCGGGCTCGGCAACGTTTTTCCGTGTATAAGCGTGGAAGGGTTTGAGGACGAAACGGACGAAAGAAGAGGAAAAGGACATTTTAAAAAAGTAGTTTCGGCGATGAAAAACCTTAAGGACAACGGTATGCTTTTCGGATTTTCCGCAACGGCCACCCGCTTTAACAACGAAGTAATAGTAAGCGGCGAATTCATAGATTTTTACATTAAACAGGGGGCTTTTCTGGGCTGGTATTTTAACTATATACCTATCGGACGGGAACCGGACGTAAATCTTATGCCGACTCCGGAACAACGCAATTTTAGAAGAAAAAGGGTCGTAGAAATAAGGGAAACCAAGCCCATCGTAGTCGCCGATTTCTGGAACGACGGGGTGCTTTCGCACGGATGCCTTTCCGGTGGACGGGTCTATCTTCACATAAACGCAAACGGCGGAGTAGAACCGTGCGTATTTGCCCAGTTTGCCGCCGACAATATTTTCGATAAACCGATGGAAGAAATTTTGAGCTCGATGTATTTTAAATCTATAAGAAAAGAGCAGATGGGCGTTAAAAACAGGCTGCGTCCTTGTATGATAATAGACCATCCGAAAATACTCAGGAACGTCGTCGCTGCCGGAGGAGCAAAAGCGACGCAGGAAGGAGGAGAGTCGATAATAACCGAACTTAAAGACAAGATGGACGAGTATTCGCAAAATTACGGGAAAATAGCCGACGAGGCATGGAAAACGGAGTTCGGAAACGGGAAATATTTTACTGCCTTCGACGGCAGAAAATTAGAATTAAACGAGGAAGATTATTACAGAAGACAGCTCTATCCGCTAAAAGGAGGAAAAGGCGGCGGGAATCAAACCCCGGCGAATCGTTAATTATTCTTACCCCAAATCCCGATTTAGAAATTTATTTTCTGGATTAACGCTTCGCTCTCGACCTTTGGTCTCGTGAAGTTTATCCTAAACTTTCCCGCATACGCGGGAATGACTTTAAGAGGATTTATCGTTTCACCAGTTTGGTGTCATTCCTGCGAAAGCAGGAATCCAGATTTACTTAGCATTGGAATATATAAGTATTTTTCTAAATCGGGATTTGGGCTTACGCATAGTTTTATATTGCACTTATTTATATTATAATATAAAGCTATGACGACGGCAGACATAGTAATACCCAAAAGCGGAACGGATATTAAATTTACCTACTTAATACCTGAAGAATTAGAAGCCGATGCGGAAATAGGAAATGCCGTGTTAGCTCCTTTTAAAAACAGGATATTATACGGTTTCATATACAATATAAGGCGGGACGACGACTATCCTGCCGAAAACAAAAAGATAAAATTAAAAAATATATACCGCGTTTCCAAACCCCGTTTCTTCGACGAATCCCGCAAAGATATTTTTAATTTCCTTTCTTCATATTACCATGAAAACATATCGGGAGTCTTTGAGACGGCTCTGCCTTCGTTAGACGTTAAGCATTTCGATTTATTGGATAAATATTACGATGAAGCCATGCTTATCGAATCCTCCGGCAAAAACGGAGACGGCGGGAATATTACCGAAACTGCCGAAAATCCGGCGGGAAGGCGCAAGTTCCTTTCCGATGCCGCTTACAGTCTCACGCAGGAGCAGGAAAGCGCCGTCGGCCTTATACGCGAAGCAATTAGCTCCGGTTCGTATAAAACTTTTTTACTGCACGGCGTAACCGCAAGCGGCAAAACCGAGATTTATTTTAATATTTTAGACTTTGCCTTAAGTTTAAATAAACAGGTTATAATTACCGTTCCCGAAATATTCATTACGAACCAATTTATTTATCTTATAAAAAAAAGGTTTAAGAATCTTGTCGAAAATAACGGTTTCGCCGTATTTCACAGTAAAATTTCAAGCAGGGAAAAACTGATAAATCATATAAGGATAATGAGCGGAGGCGTCAAGCTTATTCTCGGAGCGAGGTCGGCTATATTTTCTCCTTTAAAAAATCCCGGTCTTATAATAATCGACGAAGAGCATGACTCTTCCTACAAACAGCAGTCGGGACTTCTTTACAACGCTAGGGACGTTGCGGTTATGATGTCGAAAAAATCTTCATCCGTATGCGTGCTCGGTTCTGCTACCCCTTCGCTCGAATCCTATTATAATGCCACCGCGCTTAAAAAATACGAATATATTTATATAAAAAACAGGGTAAAGGGGAAACTTCTGCCGCAGGTAAACATAGTTGACCTTAAAACGGAATTTAAAAGTTCCGGCAAAAGAGAATTTAAAGATAAAGTTTTATCGGACGAGGCGATTTTTTTAATAAAAGAAAACCTTAAAAAGAAAAAACAGATACTGCTTTTTTTGAACAGAAGAGGATTTTCGACCTTTCTGATATGCTCTTCGTGCGGCCATTTATTTTTATGTAAAAACTGCGCTATATCTCTTGTACATCATAAGAATGAGTATAAAAAAGACGGGAGGAATGCACCCTCGGATATTTATCGGGATATAAACGCCGGTTCTTTGAAATGCCATTACTGCGGCTATACCGAAGACGTTCCTAAACTGTGCCCGGAATGCGGAATGGACGCTATCGAGCCTTACGGCATAGGAGTCCAGAAATTAGAAGACGGCGTAAAAAA
>JAJZYC010000180.1 GCA_021806125.1 bacterium | reverse complement strand
AAGACTATAAGCTAAAATTCAGAAATCTTATTCGTTTAAGACCTAATTTAAGAGAATTAACCGAAAAGTTGGAGGTAGAAATGCCCATTACTATAAATTTTGAAGACGATAGTCTTTATCAGGCAGGCTTAGAGAAAGGCATCGAGAAAGGCATCGAGAAAGGAATAGAAAAAGGGGTAGCTCAGGGACTCTCTATAGCCAAAAGAAACTATATAATAAATTCCCGCAAAAACTTAAACGTTACTCCTGAGCAGATAGCCCTAACTATTGAAGATACCGTTGAAAACGTTATAGCGGTTCTTAAAGAAGAAGGGCTTATATAGTCGAGTTTCAAAAAAGGCTTCATAAAAAAGGTGTCAGTTTTACCTTAACGTTTCAGGCGGACATATATCTATGTTAATTTCGTATAAATATTTCCAGTAAAGCTCTTTGAATGGATGTGCGTTTAAAAAATGCCAAGGTTTATTGACACTTACGTAATGTATTAATAGGGGATTTAACTTAGATTCTTTATAATCGGCATCGGAATAGGCAGATTTATATGTTCTTTGCATATGAAAAACCTTCTGAAGATTATATTTTGGGTCAAGCGGATACCAGTTTCCGTTAATAACAGAGTTTAAAACATCCTGGTCGTTTAAATACATCCTGTAGTAATTTTTATCTATAAAATTTACGCATTTTTCTTTCAAACTGTTTTGACGCCATTTTTTCGTATTTATCATTAAAATCCCTGCGTTAAAATAGTTTGCCGTATCGGACATAAGCAATCTTTTCCTCGTATTTTCTATCGAGAGCATAACTTCTTCGTCTTCGACTGCCGCTGCATAGTAATTATCAATATCTATATCGAAAATTCTTTCTATGTTTCCGTTAAGCATAACGTCGGCGTCTAAAAAAAGAACTTTTTTTAATGCCCCTGGTAAAAGTTCCGGTATTAAAAGCCTGAAATATATGGCTTGAGAGTAATATCTGCTTACCGGCACATTTTTAATATCTATTTTTCCTGTTAAATCTATTAAATTTAAAAAAAATTTATATTTATTTGAGATTCTTTCCAATACTTGAAAATCTTCTATTTCAAGGTTTTCATAAATAAGATGAATTATTACGTTTCTTTTTTTATGATTTTTAAGTATTGAAATTAGAACTACCAAAAAGTGCTGAAAATAGTTTTTATCGATACAAAAAGCAAAATTTAAAGAGTTGTTCCAAAACTCTTCCGAAAAAGTTTTTAAAATTTCTGTATTTTTTCTTATATAAAATACAGTCTTTATCTTATGCGTAAGAGGTAATACAAAATCGGTTCCTTTTAATTTTACGCTTATATTGCTGAGGTCTTTTATATCGGGCGGAAAATTAAAAATGAAAGAATAATGACCGTCGCCTTTTCCTCTTGCAATGAGGTTGTCGTCGAATTGATCGGCTAATGCCGTGCCTATAAGTGTGTTTCCGGAATAAATTTCTACCGTCAGTCTTTGTTCGTGGTCGTTAACGTATCTGGCATAACCTTTTACATATTTATCGGTCAATTCTTCGACAGTAGCATCTAAAATATAATTCATAATTCAACGTCTTTCCTCTTATTTATATTATTTATATTATTATTATTAAAATTTTAAATATTATAAAATAATTCTAAACTTTAGGCAAATAAAATTTGAAACAGAAAATTACTTTTAATTTTTGTATTTTTTTGGTAGAATGAAAAAATAAAATAAAATAAAGAGAGGGTAAAGTATAATTATGAAATCTAATAAAAGAAGCATATTAGATGTCGCCTTAATAATATCTTTCAATCAGGATAATTTTGTAAGGCTTAAGCAGTCTAAAGCCGAGGAATCATATAAAAACATAATTGACAAACCTTCGACCAATTCAAATGTTGCGGATACTCAAAATCCGTCTTTGCCCCGCATATATATTAAAGACGAATTTAAAGGAATTGCAATATCTCAAAATTCCGCCCAGCTGGCTTTAATTATAGACCAGTCTGCAGATTTGGGTAAACAGATAGAAACCGTTTCAGCCTCTATAGACTCCATGTTTCAAGATACGATTAATTTTCAGGGAGATACAAATATAAAAGATACCGGTATAATAGCTTCAATAAGCGTTTCCTCAAATAAAAAACCCGAGGAAATCAGCCCTTACATGTTAAATACTTTTTTAAATCTGGAACGGCAGGAAGGCGACAATGTCGTGTCTGTAATGTTTAAAACAGTATTTAAAACTAAAGAAAATTTATATATGGGCATCGATATCGGGCCGTATATCAAAAACGCCCCAGAAACCGCCGAAAAATCTTTAACCGGATATGTTATTAAATTGGATATAAACAATAAACCCGCCGTATCTGCGCTAAAAAATCCGGAATTAGTAAAACCGGATGCCGTGAAGGCTAAATTTAAAAGTTTTCTCGAAGAGGATATCTATAAAATTTTTAGAAATTCACTGATTTAATTATATCGGAGTATATCGGCGTTTAACTTAATATTTAATCTACTTAATTTATCGGGATAACTTTAGATAATCTTTCATAAAATTTATCTTTGGTAAAATCAAGACTTCGCTCTATTGAGCGATTTATAAGCGAAGCAATTTCGCTTTTATCATCTGTTTTAGTTCTTAAAAGATTTATAAGCCTTAATGTATGTTCGATCAATTCATCTTTTGAATTAAAGCAGTATCCGTCTATTTCGTCTCTGACGATTTCAGCCGGACCGCCTTTGTTTATTACTACCGGAATACAGCCGGAAGACATGGCTTCTACTATCGTTATTCCAAAATGCTCAAGCATTTCAGGATGTTCTGCCGGATTTACGTTTATTCCTGCGGCATGCCAGTAAATATCGGCTCTGTCGTATAATTCTTTTAGCGCCGGAGCTTCTATATTGCCGTAAAGAAAGATATTTTTTCTTCCGCCCGTCATTTTCTGCAAAGAGGCGAAAAAGTCCCTGCCGTCTTTTGTCGGATGAATAGAGCCGGCTATGTGAAGCTCGACGTCTTCCAAAGAATACTTATCAGTCATTTCTATAAAAGATTCTATTAAAAAATCCTGTCTTTTGCAGTGTCCTTCGGTAAAAAAACGGCCTACCGTAAGTATAATAACTTTATCGTTTATTTTTTTATTTAATTTATCGTTTTGATTAGCAATATTAGAATTTTCATCGCCGCAAGGCGGATAGACCACTTCGATAGGAATATCGGGCAGACCGTATTTTTTAGATAATTTTTTATAATTGTTTAATACAAAATTTGAATAAACGATAACTTTATTATACCTGCCGAGAT
>JAJZYC010000179.1 GCA_021806125.1 bacterium | reverse complement strand
GGCAAATACCGTAAATGCAAACAGTAGCGCAAATGCGCCGGATTGCGTGGGAACAACCGGAGCCAACTGCTGGCATACGATTGCAATTTCAGGAGAAGGAAACGGCGGACAGAGTTATTTTGCCCTTGGTTTAACTAATCCTGCAAATGTCGGCAAAACTACTACGCCGTATCCCGACCCGTTATGGGATTTTTCGGATGCCGCCAATTCTCCGGCTCCAGCCGCCACCGCACCTATGGGCAATACATGGTCCCAGCCTGTTATTTCTTATGTTTGCATGCTTAATCCTTTTTATTCTTCTTCAGACACGGGAGGAACAGGGATTTGTGGAAATAATCCCCAGCCCGCGGCTTCATCGGATACGCCGCAATTTGTCAAAACTTATGTCGGCGTAGTCGGAGGAGGCTATTTGCCTGACAACCCCGCAGGCACGGTCGTTGCCGGTCAAGCCGTATATGTCCTGTATGCCGAGCCCAATCCCGTCAATACGGGAACAGCTACCGCGCCGGTTTACACGGATGAACAGGAATTATGGAAGTTTGATAGCTCAAGCACAGGCGGTACAGATATGAATTATCAGATACCGTCGGCGGTAGCCCCCGTTTTAAGCACTAACTTCAGGTTAGAGGCATTTTATGTCGGAGATTTAGGCGGGCAGATGTGGGCGTTTGATACTCCCGGCGGGCAGGATATTACCGCTCCGGTTCCTAAAACCGATTCCGATATTTTATCGAATTGGACGGGATGCCCGCTTTTTCAATCAACCACTACGTCAACGGCAACCCCTTTAAATATTTTTTTTCCGCCGGCTGTTGCTTATGATTCTCTCAACAACCTGTGGCTGTTCTTCGGAACGGGGAATATGGAAAACTTGAATGGTCAAAATACAAGGGATAATGAGCTGATAGCCATTAACACGGCGGGAATAACTACCGGCGAATGTCCGGCTGCTCCATATAGCGAAACTAACCTTGGAAATGTAACAACAGGAAGCGCCGCAACGGTTACCGCCGACGGATGGTATATTAATTTGCATTCTAACGAAAGGCTTGTGGCTCCTGCCGTAGTTTACGATAATATAGCGTATTTTGTCACATATACGCCTCCTTCTTCTGGCGCATGCGGCTACGGAACGGCGAGCTTATACGCGGTTAATTATCTGACAGGGGCCGGTGAAGTAACTACTAACACCGGCGCAAGCAGCGGCACTATTACAAGTATTGGAACTGGCGGCACTTCACAATCGGGAGAGATAGGAGCAGGGGTGCCTTCGGCGCCGGTTATTTTACCGCCGAGGCCGGGAAGCCCTAAAGCACCACTTATATTATGCAGTGGGCCCGGTTGCTTTGAGACGCCGGTACCTGCGAAGTCGTCTGCCGTGATGCCTACTTCATGGTTTCAATTGCCGTAAATGTTTATTTAGAGCATAATTTATTTAATGAGGGAAAATTAAAATGATATTAACAAAAAAAAGATTTCCTGCAATATTTCCTGCAATATTACTTGCTGTCGCGTTTATAATACCCGGTCTTCCGATAGCCGCTTCGGCAGGCAGTTCTTCATCGCTCGTGCTTGCCTCATCTTCCACATCCCCTGGTAATTACATTTATTCGGAAGGGGCTATTTCCAGCATTGGCAGCTCTTCCATAACATTGTCCAGCGGTGCAACATACCTTATAAACAGCAGTACCGTATGCATCGCCCCTAATAAGATGGATATTTCCTGTTCGGAGCTTACCTTTAACCAGACCGTCATCATAGCGGCCGTGCAAAATACAAGCGGTCAACTTGTTGCAGTTAAAATAACAATATTTCCTTCTTGATGCCCTTGATAAATTCGCAGCCATTTTTCTTAACTCGATTTAATTCGAGATTTGGAAAACCTTTTTCTAATTTCCGCATAGTTTTGGATTTGACAAAAAAATAAAATTATTGTTAAATATGTTTAACAATTAATATTAAAATATACCAAATGGATTTTAATATATTTTTTGAAGAACAACAAAAATTAATACGAAATATATCTTTAAAGAATAAAAGATATTTATACGAAAAAATAAAATGGGGAAATAAATGTATTGCTTTACTCGGACAAAGAGGGGTGGGAAAAACTACCCTTATGCTGCAGTATCTTAAAGAATTTTATCATGATAACCCTAAAGCTCTTTATATATCGGCAGATAATCCTTATTTTAAAGCCGTCTCCCTTTATGAATTTGCCCAGCAATTTGAGAAATTGGGAGGGAATGTTTTATTTATAGATGAAATCCATAAATACGACGAATGGTCGTCCCATATTAAATCCATCTACGATATGACGGATTTGAAGGTCGTTATTTCCGGCTCTTCTATGCTTAGAATCCACAAACAAAAAGCCGATTTAAGCAGAGAATGAATGTATATAGGTTAGCCAACCTTTCTTTTAGGGAATATTTGCAATTTAACGATGTTATTAAATTCGATTCTATTACGATAGAAGACATTTTTAAAAGCCACATTAAGACAGCGTCTGAAATTTCCTCTAAAATAAAACCCCTTCAGCATTTTAACGATTATATAAAATTCGGATGCTATCCTTTTATTTCCGAAGGGAAAGAACTTTATAGCAATAAACTTACAGGCATAATAAATCAGATACTGGAAAACGATTTGCCTTATATTACCAATATTAATTTTTCCCAAATAAATAAAATTAAAAAGCTTGTTTATTTAATTGCCGTATCCGTTCCTTTTTCTCCGAATATCGCCGAACTTGCGAGGATTACGGAAATCTCAAGACCTACGCTTATAGAATATTTATATTTTCTGGAACTGGCAAGCATTATAAATACCGTCTCATATAAGGGGCGAGGCTACGGAAAATTGGAAAAACCGGATAAAATATTTCTTTATAACACAAACATTGCAAATGCGATAACAAACAATCCGAACATCGGCAATATCCGCGAAACGTTTTTTATTAATCAATTTAAATCTTATAATTACAATAAAAAAGATTTCATAGTCGAAAATATACTTCTATCGAAAAAAGGGGATTTTTTGATAGAAAACACATATACCATAGAGATAGGCGGCAGAAATAAATCATTCGAACAGATTAAAAGCGAAAATAACGCTTTTATAGCCGCAGACGATATCGAAATAGGTTTCAGAAATAAAGTACCCCTGTGGCTTTTCGGTTTTTTATATTAATTTAACATATCGGGATGAATAAAGTTCTTACGACACGGTCTAATACGACAGTAAATTTCCTTTCAAGTTTGTATTGCTGGACGGTTATTTCGTTTTCAACCGTAATATT
>JAJZYC010000178.1 GCA_021806125.1 bacterium | reverse complement strand
CGCTCCCTGCGGTATAAAAAGTTCTTTACCGTCGGTTTTATTTATAAAAAATGCATAACCGAAACTTCCGCTTATAGTTCCTATTAACGTTAAATTTAAAGACGGTGCATAATCTTCGGAATTAAAATTTAAAAGCGGACCGTTTACGGCGGCGTTAAGCGTATTGAACTTTAAAATATCGGAATACCGCCGTATAGTCGGTTTTTTCGCGACCGGATTTGCATTGAACGCCTTAGGGGTTATACCAGACTTTTGCAAATCGTATTCGAATATTTTGTATGTAATAAATTTTACTGCTGCATTGCTTGCAAAAATAGATATTATAAAGATTATGAATAACTTGAATAAAAGTTTATAGATGCCGTCTTTATTTTTTAAAAAACCGGATATATTATTTAATAGCGTACTTTTAATTTTTACAACCTGCAGTTTATTCATTTATCTTTTTAACGCAATATTAAATTTTATACTTCCGCTTGAATTTTTATATGATTTTATAACATTTACGGTAGAATATCGCTTTTTAAGATAAATTTCAAATTTATGCAGGTTTTTATAACCCGAAACGCTGCCTTTAAAATCGAACTTTTTAAACGAATAGCTTATCGAGTCGATTTTTAAACTTTTTATATTGCCCTTTTCTTCGGAAGCATACTTCAAAAAACTTAAAAAAGCGTCGTTGCCGCCGCCGGAATTTTCTTTTATTTTATCGTAATAAGACTTAATTTCGTATCTTGGTTCGTAAAATACTTTCTGCCCGGGCATATATTTTTCGAGAATTAAATTTATCTTTTTGCTAATAGCCGTCTTTTCGGCATTTTTGTAATAGTTTTCTTCTATAAGTCCAGTAAATATTAATATCAATATTAATCCTGCCGCTAAGGCGGCATATGGCGCGCTTTTATAAATATGCAGAGCAGAAGCCGAACCATCTCCTATGATGTCGGAAATCTTGAAATATTCTAAAACATTTGAATCTTTTGAATTATTTAAAATTTTGATAAAAATATTTATAAAATTTTCCTGCTTATCGTCTTCGTCTATTAAAAACATTAAATCCGAATAAAAATCATTCTTGCCTGAAAATATTTCGCGGGCTTTAGAATTCAGGTCTATTATATTAGATATATTGGCTTCGGATTTTCTTTCGTTAATATTTTCTTTATTAAAATTTAAGTCTATTATTTCCACGACTTTTCCTTTTTTATAAACAACGGCGTATGATCTATTTGAAAAGTCGTATTTAAGCAAAAAGTCGGCGCCACTTTCCGAATAAAAACGTTTTCCCGTTTTGCACAATACGGAAAAAGGGAAATATATCCGCAGGCCGTTTAAATTTCCAAGATTATATTCGTTTATAAATCCGGCTAAGGTTTCTTTTTTTGCATATTCTATCAATAGCGTATGGTCGGATAATTTATGTTTAGAGATTATTAATTCCTTGCTGTTTAAAGGGGTTAATTCTTCTATCGCCGCTTTGGCAAGCATGTCTATATTTATGGCGCCCTTTAATTTAAAAGGATAGGTTAATATTTTAAAGGATACGATTTCCGGAGGGAGTATTATAAATATTTTTCTATAAAAAGGCAGAGCCGAGCTTAAACCGTTTGTATCCTGTCCAGATAAATGCAATTCTTCAAAATAAATCCGTTTTCCGCCTCCGCCTTTACCTTTAAAGCGTTCTATGCCGTAAACAGTCCCGTTTACTATTTTTATTCCTATATCGGCTGTATTTTTATAAGACATATAAAAATATTTATTCCATCTGCTTTAAAAGAAGATTTTTATAGATTCCTTCCAGTTTTATTAAATCCTCGTGGCTTCCACTTTCGACTATTTTGCCTTTTTCGAGAACATAAATTGTATCTGCGTGTTTTACGGTAGAAAGTCTGTGGGCTATTATAAGGACGATTTTATTTCTGCACAAGCCTCCGATAGATTTGCTCCCGCCGCCTTTACTTTCTTTATTTCCGAACAGCGCCTGCTGAATTTTCTTTTCTGATTCTCCGTCTAAAGAAGAGGTAGCTTCGTCGAGTATAAGTATAGGAGCATCTTTTAAAAACGCCCTTGCGATTAAAATTCTCTGTTTTTCTCCGCCCGAAAGCCTTGAACCCGACTCATCGACTAGGGTATCGTATCCTTCGGGAAGATTTTTTATAAATTCGTCGGCAAATGCAAGTTTTGCAGCATTTATTATTTCGTCCATGCTTTTGCCGCTTGTTCCGTATTCTATGTTGAACCTGACCGATTCGTTAAACAGGACGACATTCTGGGAAACATAAGATATGGAATCCCTTAGCTCTTTTAAATTAAATTCTTTTATATCTATTCCGTTAATATTTATTTCTCCCGCAGACGGTTCGTAAAAACGGGGGAGCAGCATAGAGATTGTACTTTTGCCTGCACCTGAAAAGCCTACTACTGCAACTATCTCTCCTTTATTGATTTTTATGTTAATATCTTTAAGGTCGAAACGTTCGCCGGTTTTTTCTTTTTCTTCAACGCCGTCATATTTGCCGTATCCGAAATAAAGGGCTTTTATTTCGAGGGTAGTAATTTCTTTAGGGACGGAAGTTTTTCCTCCTTTCTCTTCAGGCTTTTCGTCTAAAATACCAAAAATCCTTGTTCCGGCGGCTATACCCTCCTGCAGGCTGTTATTAAGGCGCGAAAGGCTTTTCACGGGCTCGTAAAGAAGGAGTATGGCAGTTAAAAAGGAAAAGAAATTACCCGGCGTATATCCGAATTTTATAACCTGAAGCCCGCCTATAAATATTATTGCCGCAACCGAAATTCCTCCTATAAGTTCGACGAACGGCACTGTAAGGCCTCTTATTTTCGTCATTCTCATAAAAAATCTGTAGAGATTGTCGGATAGCTTTTTAAACCTCTTTATTTCAAATTCTTCCATATTGTAAGCTTTAACCATCCGCAGGCCGGAAATAGTCTCGTCTAAAAACTTCGTTATGCTTCCCATTTCGTTCTGGGTATCGGTGCTTGTTTTACGAGCCTTTTTTCCGAGGAGCGTTACGGGAAAGATTACTAAAGGAAACAGGACTAAAACAGCTATGGCAAGATAAAAATCCATATAGAATACTACGGCTAAAAGAACTATCATGGTTAGGATATCTTTCATAACGGCGCTGACTGAATCGGACACCGTTCTTTGAATGATATTTATATCGTATGTTATTCTTGCTATAAGTACGCCCGTTGGAATCTTGTTGAGCTTTGAAACCGGCAGTTTTACTATCACCGAATATACTTCGTCTCTTAACGACCTTATAATATTCTGTCCGACCGAACCTATGTAATAAAATTCCGCGT
>JAJZYC010000177.1 GCA_021806125.1 bacterium | reverse complement strand
GCGGGCATAGCGGTTTCGGGAAGCGCCTTATTGATATCCGCCACCGAAAACAACCGTTTAAGCGATATAGAAAAATACGCAGAAAATGCAAAAGAGGTGTTAAATGCCTAAATTTCCCGGAATAAAAGGTATATTTTTAGACGAAGACCCGTTAATAGAGCAGGGTTCTAAAGGATTAAGAGGCATAGGCTTACCCGATTGCGGCTTAAAAAAATCGGATTTAAAAAAAGACGAAAGCGAATATATAAACGCAAAATATATAAGAAAGAGTCCTCCCGAACTGCCGGAAGTATCGGAGCCTACCGTAGTGAGGCATTTTACGAGGCTTTCAAGCTGGAATATGTGCGTCGATACCGTTTTCTATCCGCTCGGCTCCTGCACGATGAAATATAACCCTAAAATAAACGAAAAAATAGCGGCGCTAGAAAATATAAAAAATCTGCATCCTTTAACCCCTGCGCGGTTAATCCAACCGGCGTTAAAAATAGTCGACGATTTCAATAATATTTTATGCGCGCTTACCGGACTTGCGGAGTTCGGTTTTGCTCCGCAGGCGGGAGCGGCCGGCGAGTTTGCGGGACTTAAAATAATTAAAAAATATTTCGATTTAAAAGGCGAAAACAGAAAAACGATATTGGTGCCGGACAGCTCGCACGGAACAAATCCAGCTAGTTCCGTTCTTGCCGGATTTACGCCGGTAGAAATTAAAACCGGAAAAGCGGGGACGCTGGGTGCTGAAGAATTGAAAAAGTTCATTTCAAAAGACGTTGCCGGAATTATGATAACCAATCCTAATACGTTCGGGGTTTTTGAAAAAGATATAAAGAAAATAGCCGAAATTATGCATAAAAACGGTTCGTTTGTTTATATGGACGGCGCAAACTTTAACGCTTTTCTCGGAAGCGCGAGAGTTTCCGATATGGGAATAGATTTAATACAGCTTAATCTGCATAAGACTTTTTCTACTCCTCACGGCGGGGGCGGACCCGGAAGCGGCGCGCTTGGCGTAGTCGAATCTTTGAGGGAATTTCTTCCCGTTCCTTACGTAAAGAAGGTTGGAGGCGACGTCAGTGCAGATAAAAATTTTAACCGCCCGGTTTACGAATTATCGGAAGACAAAAAAAATTCCATAGGAAGGATGACGCCGTTTTTATGCAACTTTGCGGTCTTACTTAGGGCATACGCCTATCTTCTCTCGCTTGGCAGAGAAAACATTGGTTCCGTCAGCGAAATTGCAGTGCTTAACGCAAACTACGTCAAGAAGAAGCTCGGCAAAATACTGTCCGGTTCAGACCCTTTCGAAGAAGGGTTGTGTATGCACGAATGCGTTTTTAGTGATAAAGCTATAGAAGAAAGCGGGGTATCGACTATCGAGCTCGCAAAACTTTTAATCGATTACGGTTTCCATCCGCCGACGGTTTATTTTCCGAAAAATATACACGGAGCTATTATGATAGAGCCTACCGAAACCGAATCAGTAAGGACGCTGGATAATTTTATAAAAGCGGTAAAAGAAATAAAGTTTAAAACCAAAAAGTCTAAAGCGGTTAAGTCTCCGCAAAAAACAAAGGTCGGAAGGGTCAACGAGGTTCTTGCCAATAAACAGCCTATATTTAAATATTAGTATAATATGGTATAATTTATTATATAAGAAGTTCGAGGTAAAAGCATATGAATATGAATTTTAAAGAGGTCGATTTCGGGTCTGCCGACGGCGGAGTCTTATATGGGTCTTTGTTCGGTTCATATCCGGATATAGTTATACTTGCGCACGGAAAAGTTTTTAACAAGGAAAGCTATTACGACCTGTGCGACATTCTGCTGAAAAATAAAATATCTTCGTTGACTTTCGATTTCAGGGGATACGGAAATTCGAAACCTGGAAGCGGCGGGTTAAACGCCTATGGAGAGGATATTATAGGAGCGATTAATTTTGCTAAAAGCCTGGATTTTGTAAAAAGTATCACCCTTTTAGGCTCGAGCATGGGGGGAGGGGCTGTTTTGAACGCGTCAAAACTTTATCGTCCTTCTGAAATAAAATCCGTCATAGCTCTTTCTCCTGTTTACGCCGAAGGAGTCGATTTTATCGACGTCCCCATCCATTATCTCGGAACGGAAGGAGAACAGTTTGCCGAAGGCATCAAAAAAATGTATGCCATGACCAAATCGCCGAAGACGCTCCGCTTTTTCAAAGGCGCGGCGCACGCGCAGAATATTTTCGGCACGGAAGCCAAAGAAGAGCTTATTTCTCTTATAATTTCATATATCAAAGACGGAAATATAAATACGGGCAAAGCGGAATAACGGATAAATTATGCCCGCTATCATTTTCGTCTTTTTCGTTATACTTCTGCAGAGGGCCAATACCAACCTCATACAATCTATTAACCCTTTATTCGTAAGATATGTTCTCGACAAAAACCTTTTTTACGTCGGAATTACTACGGCGGTTTATGCCGTAAGCACTCTTTCCGTCAGGTATCTTATCAGCATAAGAATTAAGCCTCAGGCCGTTTCAAAGTTCGTAATGGCCGGACTTTTATTGTTTTCGGCGGCTATATTGGGATATTTTTTCTCGGCGGATTATGCCGAATTTTTAATATTCGTCGTAATATCCGGTTTTGCGACGGCGATAATCATGCCGTTCCTTCTGTCGTTAGTCCATTTAGTTTCCGATAAGTCCGTAATAGAAAAAAATCTTACGGTATATTCCTTAATGCTGAGCCTTGCCCTTGTTTTCGGGCCGCTTTTAAGTTCAGCCCTTCTGGCCGTCCTGCCTATCCGCTGGATTTATATTATGCTGTGCCTGTTCGGCATAACGGCGTTTTTCTTTGCGGTGAAAATTCATTTAAAGAGCAGGGATGCGATTAAGGAAAAACTTTCGGCTCAAAATTCTGAAAAAAACGCTTCCGAAAAAGCCGGAAAAGGCGGTTCGGTTTCTTTACTGCTTAAAAACCGCGGATTTCTCGAAGTGATTTTTTACAACACTACATTCAGCATTGCCTTTGCTTCGGTCGTAGCCCTCGGCGGGGTTTTTGCGAGGGATAATTTTCATATAAAATATTTTGAAATAACGCTTTTATTTTCGCTTTTTTTTGTTTCGTCGTTAATCGCGAGATTAGTTCTCCTGTACTTTACGAAAAAAGGAAGTATTAAGAATAAAACCAAAATCCTGAATATTTCCATATTGATATCCGCCCTGTCTTTCGCCTTGATGGTTTTTTCAAAAGACATAGGTTTTTACGTTTTGGGTTTAATAATATTCGGAATACCGCACGCGCTTGTTTTTCCCATTGGAACCATGAGGATATCCGAAACGGTTGATATGAAAGAT
>JAJZYC010000176.1 GCA_021806125.1 bacterium | reverse complement strand
TTTGCTTAATTTTCGTTCAATTATTTTATAGACAAGTTTTCGGTAACTATAGCATAGGGGAAACACCCGTTCCCATTCCGAACACGGAAGTTAAGCCCTATAGCGCCGATGGTATTATGCGGGCAGCTGCATGAGAGAGTAGGTCGTTACCGGATTTAATTACCCCGAAATAATGGTTTATTGATTAAATTCATTATTCGGGGTATTTTTTTTAACCATTATCGCATAAGAAATCGTAAATTTATTTATGGTAAATTTTTTATTTTCCGATAGCGGTTTTATTTTAATTTCGGTATATATCTTTCTTATAGGACTGTCGCTTGGAAGTTTTTTAAACGTCGTTATATTCAGGCTTCCCAAAAATTCTTCAGTTGTTTACCCGCCGTCGTCCTGTCCGAAATGCGGCGCAAAAATAAAGTTTTACGATAATATCCCTGTATTAAGCTATATAATTTTACGCGGCAGATGCCGAAACTGCGGCGTGAAGATTTCCCCCGTATATCCAGCCGTAGAAATATTAACCGCTTTATTAATTTATTTATTATTTTTAAAATATTTTTACAATGCCTATTTTTTTTATAAAATTAATGCATCGGATATGGGCTATTTTAAAAATTATCTGTCCGGGCAATTTAATTATTTTCTTGCCTGCTTAATATTTATTCCTCTTATAATCTCTGTCTCCTTTATAGATTTATTCAATAAAATAATACCGGACGTTTTAAATGTTTTATTGATAATCTTCGGGTTTATCGTAAATATTTTTCTTCTTAAAAAGTCTTTCATGTTTCCGCTGACGGGGTTTTTAACGGCCGGATTATTTTTTTATTTTATAGCCCTTTTTTACGAAATTATTAAAAAAAAGGAAGGGCTCGGCGGCGGCGATATAAAATTAATCGCGGGAATAGGCGCATTTCTTGGACTCAGAGGGGTTATATTTACAATTTTCGGAGGCGCCGTTTTTGCGCTGTCCGGTTTTATCCTGTTTTTTCTATTCCGCAAATTAATAAAAATGAGACCCATTGATTCCGATTTTAAAATTCCGTTCGGCCCTTTCCTCTCGCTTGCATCGATTTTTTATATTTTTTACGGCGATTTTTTAATAAAAATCTACATGAATTTTATAACATACCGTTAAATTTAGACATTACGGCTTATTATTTGAGTGATTGACAAATTTATTTAATTATGTAAAAATTAAACATAAATCGCAACAATATCTTATAAACCATAATGTTAAAAACGTTAAACGCTTAATAAGGGGGCTGAATTGCTTAAAATAATAGGACTTAAAAGAGTTTTTGTTTTTGCTCTTATTTTTCTACTGCCGGCTTTGCTGATTCAGAAAAAAGCTTTTGCCGAAACCGCCGTTGGAATTTTGCCCTACAAAATTATTTCTACGCATTACGAAAGGTACTCATACATAGGAAACAGCATTCCGTTGATTTTAGGCTCGGATTTGGCGTCTGAAAATATCGGTATCGTTAGAAATTCGGATATCGTTTCTTATCTTAAAAACAAGCGTATTAGTTTTTCTTCGCAAAGCCTCTTAAAACTCTCCAAACATTTTAAGGCGGATTATCTTATTTACGGAAGAATCGTTAAAATAGGGAGGATATTCGTTATACAGTCCAACGTTTTCGATGCCGCCCAAAATAAGGTCGTTTACAGGAACCATATTCAGGCTCTAGGCACAAACTTTATTATAGACGATATTAACCGCCTATCCGCCGTACTTAAAAAAGAAATTAATACTAAGAACGCTGCAGTTAAGGCGCCTTCGACCGCGTATGCCGCGCCTGCGCCTAAAGAGATTAAAAGCTCTATTTTTATAAAACGGTTTGCTCAGAACAGCGGCGGGCTTATAAGAACTGCGTCTAAAAAATACGTAATTCAAGCAATAGGCACCGGCAGATTTTTGCGCAGAGGGATTCAGACAGCCGTGGCTACAAGGCACAGGGTAATTTTATACAACCTGTCGCTTAGCGGAAGGCTTAAAAAACTGGCTCAGTATAAACTGTCCGCCATGTCTAACGTTGTATATTTAGGATTTTATAAAATCTCAAAAGGTTATAACGCTATAGTTTTAACTAAAGCAAAACTCGGTATGATTATATCATATCTGCTGATTTATAAGAACGGAAACCTTATTAAGATTACCAAAAATTACAGCTTGTTTTTAAGGATTATGCATTTACCGGGTCTTGGAAGAGTTATAGTCGGGCAGAAACCTATTTCTGTCATTCCGTCCGGAAGATATTTTAATGATTTCGCTATCGGACAGAATTATTATCCGATAGGCCAGTTCGGCGGTAATACTTATATATACGAATTTAATAAAAATACGGGTTCTTTTGTAAGAGGACGGAGGCTTGCCTTTTTTAACGATATAACCCTTTACGGCACCGTTTACGGAAATTTTAAGGATAACGGTAAAAATTATCTTGTAGCGCTTTCAAAATCCGGTAATTTAATGATTATAAACGGCAAGGGGAAAACCGTCTATACCGGTTCAAAAACTTACGGCGGCTCTCCTCTTCAGATAAGGGTTCCTTCTTTTAGCGGGGTCAGAAGCTCTAGTTATACCGGCGGATTGATTTACAATGTTCCGGCTCAGCTTGAAGAATTTACCCATAAAGGCAAATTAGGAATTATCGCTTTAAAAAATTACAGGCAGGCGGCTTTTCTCCATAATCTTAATTATTACGTTAAGACTTCCGTATTCAGCCTCGTATGGAACAAAATAGGATTTTATCCGGTATGGGAAATAAAACCCATGGCTGGTTACAGCGCTGGATTTTCTATTTTTAAAGTCGGCGGCAACGTTTACCTTGCCGACGGAATAGTCGAAAATCCGGGCTCGCCCCTCACTAATCCGAAAAGCTATATAGCGATTTATAAGGTTGCCCGCAACTGAAAAAACATTGAAAATTAAAAATTTATTTGCTATAATAATAAATTCTTAAAGGCGGTGTAGCTCAGCCGGTTAGAGCATACGGCTCATATCCGTAGTGTCCGGGGTTCAAGTCCCTGCACCGCCACCACTTAAAACTGCAGTAAATAAGCCTTTCCAGACAAATAATCCTACTTGACATAACTTCCTAATTTTGATAAAATTTAATCAATTTTGACGAATTTTGCATACAAAAACGCATACAGTTTTTAGTTAAAATAATATGAGAATTTATAAACGCGGACAGGTTTACTGGTGCGAATTCAGGCTTGACAATAATCATTATCAATATTCCTGCAAAACAAAGCAAAAAGAAATAGCGCAAGAGATAGCTTCGGCTATTTATGCGGATACAATCCGCAACCGATTTAATTTGCCGGTAAAAAATAAAAGCAAA
>JAJZYC010000175.1 GCA_021806125.1 bacterium | reverse complement strand
TATTTTTTCCATTTTTTGCAGCCAAGAACGCATTTCACGCGGAACAAGAGGGGTTATTTTTATACCTTCCCATATGTCGTCCCATTTGACGGTTAACCGTTCTTTTGCGACTCGGCTTTATCTTCTTCTATTTTTGATAAATTTGATAAAAAAATAGCCTTTTTGGAAACCAATTCAGATTTTTTCCAGAGCTCGTCGCTTATACGGTCGGCGTTGGATGAGTTTTTTTTCATAGGCGGGGACAAATGTTTTTGAATTTAATTTGCTTATTGCATCAGAAATTTCTAAAATTTTGTCTTCAAGTTTAACGTATTTATTTGCCAAAGAAGCAATGTTCTTGCTTTCTTGCAAACTTAACGTTAATTGCGAAGTTTCTTTCGTCGAATCACCAGGCCTTATTTGAGAAACTAGAACTATTTCTTTGCCGCCGTTTACCAAATCATCCATGCCGAATCCGAACATACTGCCGAAAGAAGATTCGTCGATTCCAAAAATAAATTTTTTAAGGATTAACGGATCCAATTCATTTCCGTTTTCGTCAAGAAACGTCCTTAAATGCCCTTTTCGTCTTTGAAAAACTAAACTTTCTCCCGATGAATTTTCTATTTTTGCAAATATTCTTAATTTATTGCCGTCAAATTTAAAACTGTCGACGGTTCTTTCTTTTTTAATTCCGAAAAAAAGAGATTTAACCGCCCTTAATGTCGTCGTTTTTCCAGATTCGTTATGTCCGTAAACTATGCGGAAATTTTCCCGACCATCAAAATTTATAGTTTTATCTATAAACTGACCATAAGGTTTTAAACTCATCCAGATTATTTTCGAAGTGTGAAGAACGCCCACGTTAAATACACTTTTTTCTGCTTGCGGATAATTGGAAGCCAAATTTTCTTTTACGGCAGGAGCGGAAAAACTTTGACCGTGAATTGCTATATTGAGGTTTTTTAAATAAAATGTTTCGGGATGTTTAGAGGAAAATATTTTTATTCCTTCCGGCAATTTTAAATTTTTGGTAATTTTACTTTCGGCATCATGATTTCCTTTGGCTATAAAAACATTAATACCGTTTGACGTCAGTTTGGATAATTTGTTTAATAAAAATAAAACGGTATTGTAATCTTTCCAATCTCCGTCATACATATCCCCTGCTATTATAACAAAAGATACCTCTTCCTCTACCGCTAAATCTACAAGTTCGGACAGAGCCTTTCTTGCCGCCCCCCTGATTTCTTCTACGGGAGCGCCTTCATAATTTTCAAGCCCTATTAGCGGACTGTCGAGGTGAATATCTGCTGCATGAATAAACTTAATCATCCAAGAGGATTTTTTAATATATAAATTTTTCCGTTTTTGTAGTTAAAAAGATAAAGCGATTTATGAAATATATTATTTTTCAGATTAATTACGCCGCATACGCCTTTAATTTTTTTAACTTTCAATATAGCTTTATAAAAATTGACGCCTTTATAAGCGTTTTGTCGGTTTGATAGGTTTAAATCTGCGGCTTTCGATGACAATGCGGCAGCTTTTATAACTATTTTCCCTATATCATAACCTTCGGCGCTCAATATATTTGGAGCTTTTCCGTATGATTTTTTATAAGCAGAGGAAAATTTTTTTACTATTTCGTTGCGCGCATATTTAAAGAAACCGTCCGGAAAAAAAGAATTTTCCATATAAAAAGAGTTTTTTTCCATAAAACGTCTCGAGTCGATAGAACTAAGCGTAAATAAAGGAAATCCGGTAATATTGTAATAGACCAACTGGGTTAAAATTAGTTCCAGTTTCGATTTGCCGCCCAATACGAAAAGACCGCCAAACGGAATGTTAGGTTTAGATTTTGTTATACCGTTCATAAGATCGTATTTCGTAACGCCGAGTTCTGCTCTTTCCGCCGCAGTTACGTTGCGGTCGGTTATCGCGTTAAAAATAACTATGTTGTCGAAATTATTAAAAAAGTCTACCGTATTTTTATTATAAGCGGTTTTATTTAATAAAGTTATCCCATATTTTTTGGCATAAAAAGCAATATACCTTAAAGTTAAAGGTCCGTATCCATAATATGGATATATGACCGAAACGGACTTAATACCGTGTTTATATGCGTATTTCATGTCCGTTTTTATTTCCTGTTTCAAAGTCATACCGTAGCCGAAAACATAATGCGATAAATCTTTTTTAGCGACTACCGGAGAGGGAGTAATTACCGGAATTTTAAATTCATCGGAATATTTTGCAAAATATTTCAACTGTCCGGCAAAAAGAGGTCCGATTATAGCCGAAACGTCTTTTTTGCTTAAAGATTTAAACAAATCGTATATGTTTGTTTTGCCTGCGCTTAACGACAGGTTAACTATAATGAATTTTACTTTGGAGGCTCCGCTTTTCTTTAAACTCAAAAGCATTCCGTTTACAAACTGCTTTCCGAAAAAAGCATACCTGCCTTCTACAGGCATTACCATGGCTATTCTTATAACAGATCCTTGATTTAATGCATTACCGCCTTTAGCAACAGCGAATTTGCATATATATAACGAAAAGACAAAAATAGTAAAAAAAATTGCGGAACCGAAAAATAAAATTTTTATTCTATTCATATTGTATTTTGATAACAATTTAATTATTATTATATTTATACAACTTATCTTTACCGCAGTCAATCCAATTTATTTTAAAAGGTTATAAACCGTTTAATTTTTTTGAATTTTATTTTATTATTCTTATGAACGCCGAAGATTTCGAATCGTATAAAAATTACAGGATATATATAAATGCAAAACGGGAAGGGCTTATAAAAGAAACGGCCGATAAAAAAAGAGCTACGGCCGATATCTCTTATTTAAAAAAGCGCGATTTTTATGAAAGGTTAAAAAACGGCGCCGAAAAAGAAATAAATTTATTAGACGAATTAAAAATCAAACCTTTAAAAACTTCCCGCATTATAAATTACGGCCGCGAACAAAATATTTCCCTTTCCTTGCCGGAATTTTTGCATATATACTATCCTGACGGTTTATTTGAAAATTTTTACGGCGATACTTCATCGCAAAAACTTAATGAAGGATTATTTTTAACGTCGTCCAGATATGCCGGCGTTAACTTTTTTAAACCGGATTTGTCTTTAATAAACGAACTTAGCTTATACTGCAAAGATACGGACGGAAACCAAAAATTTTCCTTTATATATATAGGATTGCACGAATCTGCCAATAAAGATTTTATCGAAAAATTTACGGATAAATTCGATAAAGATATATTTATTTTAATAATTCAACCCTATTCTCTATTAAAATCGGCATATAAAAATAAACCGAAACAATTAAATCTTAAATTTCCGCAAATTTCGGCTTTAGACCCTTTTGCAAAAAATTCAAAATACGGATTTGCCTTAAGAAACAGTCTCGCT
>JAJZYC010000174.1 GCA_021806125.1 bacterium | reverse complement strand
AATCATCTTAATTCTTTTCGCTTTTATCGCTTTTATCGCTTTTACGTATTTAACGGGGATATCAAGTTGTTTTGAAACGGCATCATAGTTTTTATTTTTAATTTCGAAATTAATATATTGTATATTGCCAACTGCTTTAGTAGTTTCATGAGCTATTCTGGTTTTTATAAGGAAAGACGACTTATAGACCGGCTTCAGCAGAAAAAGCGATACAGCGGCGGAGATTATGAGGGCGGCTATGAATATACCTATAATTAACTTCCACCTTCTTGCCAAAACCATTCCAAGTTCATAAAGGTCTATTTCGTCGTCGTCTCCCGAAACGTAAGGCGGCTTGCCTGACTCTTCTTCTGATATTTTATCTTTCTTTTCGGATTCTTCCATCGCCCTTCTCCATTTATTTTTACCGCTTAGCGCGCTGTATGTCTATATAGCGCTCTATTGATTTATTTATTACATATTAAATATTCGTCAATAAATATATAATATTCTTTCCGCTTTGTCAATAAAAATTCACCCCCCCTTTTTTTTCGCCGTTAAACGTTTTTAAAACCATAAATTCTGTTGTTTTCGGCTACTTCTTTTAATAAATCCAAAGCTTGTTTCCTGTCTATTTTTTTTGAAATGAGGGAGCAGAAAATATGCGAAAATTCGTTTCTTAAGTTGGTAGAGAATATGCCGGTATCGTCTGAACCGAGACAAACTATGGGTTTTGGATCGGCAGAGGTTTTATCCATGTCCATCCACCTGAATATATGGTGTTCGCCGTAATTTTTATAAAAACTGATTCTTAAGTTGCTTGTAGGTAAGGTTTCTATGGCTATTCTTTTTTCGGTCAATTGATTGGTTACTATATTCTGGAATATCCTTAGAATGTTTTTATCAAAAAGTTCGTCTGTTTTTACCTCTATATGTTTTCTGGATTCTTTAATAGTATTTTTGCTATGATAAGCTCTGAAAATTTTAAAATCTTTTTTCTCGGGGTAGCGGTCTTTGTTGGCATTATTAAATATTTTCAATAAATTAGTTTTGTTTTCTATCGCGTTATCCGTAAAATAACCGGTAAAATCGTCCGATGAACCAAAGGTATTGCTATATCCGTATTTTTCGAATCTATGTTTAAAAATATTTTTTAATTCTAAGTTTTTAAATTCATCGAACATAAAGTAATGCATGTCGCCTAAACTTAATTCCGGGTCTAATTTTCTTAATTTCCAGGCATTTATTAAATCCTGCATGCTAAATTCTTCACGGCTGCTGCCGTTTCGAAAATCAATGTAAATATCGTAAAAAAGATCCTTTATCTTGTCCGAAAGAACGGCATTAAGAGCGTTTAAATTTTGATAATCGGAAGAATTTGCAGAATTTCTTGCCGTTTTTAACAAGCCGCAAAGAAGAATTTAAATAGTCGAAGTTTTTGGCAATTTTGATTCTTAACCTAATATCTCTATAAGGAGCGATTTCCGGCTTGGTTTTATCTTTTTCCTTAACGAAGTGGGCTACATCGGCAATTTATAGCTTGACAATAGTTATCATAAATGATAACATAATATTATGGCTTGGAAGATAACGTACTTTAGTCAAAAAGTTGAGGAAGATACCTATAAGTTTCCGCCGGGCATATTAGCCGATTTTTTGCACATAGCTTCTTTGATTGAAGAATTTGGGCCTAATTTAGGCAGTCCATATACAAAAGCTTTCGGAAACGGCTTATTTGAAATAAGGGCAAAAGGAAGAGAAGGCATCGCCAGATCGTTTTTCTGTTTTGTGAAAGGAAAAGAAATAATTATATTGCATTCTTTTATTAAAAAATCGCAGAAAACCCCTAAAAAGGAAATTGATTTAGCTTTAAAAAGAATGAAGGAGGTAATAATATGAGACCGACATTTAAAGAATTTAAAATTAAGGCATTAAAAAATCCGGAAGTAAAGGAAGAATACGAAAGGCTTAAACCGCTTTACGATATTAAAGCTAAGCTTATAAGAATGAGGCTTGCCGAAGGGCTTACCCAGGAAGAAATAGCGAAAAAAATGAATACAACCAAAAGCAATATCTCTAGACTCGAAAGCACGGGTTCTAAGATTATGCCGAACATATCTACTATAATGAATTATGCCTCAGTAATGGGATATGACATTAGTCTTAATTTTGCTAAAATCAAAAAATGTAAAGATAAATTATAACGGCAAAAAGAAGATCAAACCGATTTTTTAAATAATAACAATTAAAGTCAGATTTATTTAATCTCTTTATTATAAAAGGTATTTTCAATAATCACTCGGTTTTTATGATCTTTTGCGCGCGTTCAAGAACGAATTTTACGTTTTCTATCGCATTTAAAGCGTCTTCTCTGCTATAACTTTCGGTAGGAATAAAATCTATATCTCCGTAAAAAGACAGTTCTCTTTCTTTTCTGAGGTCTTTTGAAATTTGCGCAATTTTTTGGGCATCTAAAAGAGGTATAGAAGAAAATCTATCTTTAAATTCAAGAAATAATGGACCGACATCGTGGAATTTGGGAGGCTCGATACCTGCGCTCCTCAAAATTCCTTTAAGGCACAGTTCGACTATTTCCTGCGCCTCCCTTATAACATCGGAATAATCTTCTTTATTAAGAAGAAGCGTTAAAATATCTAATCTTGCAATAGATTTTTGCAGATAACTAAAAGCAAGACTTTTGGATGTCATATTATTATATCCTCGTTGGGCTTATAATCTGGTTTTAAATCCCAGAAAAAAGCATTTCCCCTATGTATTCTTTTTGACCCCAAAACATTTAACCTTTTACGCAGTCTCTCGAGTTCATTTGCAAAGAAACCGTCTTTATCGATTAAAATTTGTGCGTCTAAAGTCATATCGATAAATAAAGGGCTTCCTGCCGCAACTTCTTCAGGTGTTTTAATAACTGGAGAAATATATGTGTTAATACCGGAATTTCTAAGCGATGCAATTAAAGATTCCAACTTATCCTCAATCAACCCGAACTCTTTAATCCTTTTTATCCTGCCTGTCGGCAATTTTTCCGCAATTATTAAAATATCGATATCGGAATTATAATTCGGCGCATGTCTTCCAACCGACCCGAATACGACGGCAGATATCAGTCTTTCTCCGTAAAACGATTTTAGTTCGTTCTTTAAGGCCTCAAGAATCATATCGTATTTTTCTATTATAGATTTCATAAATATATTATATACGATAAAATATAACTAAACAATTTATAAATACAATCGACTGAGTTTGCGAGAAAACTGCTTTACTTTTATTTTTTTCGTGCTAAAATATAAGAATGTTTATAAATAGACGAAATCATATTGCAAAAATACCTTGTAATTTTGCAATATAACTGATATAATCTTTTTATGGATTATATTGAAAGAGCCGTTGCAGATAAAATTATATCGGGATTTCA